>DASYVG010000162.1:0-3741 GCA_035937255.1 Chthoniobacterales bacterium
TGGCTTTAACCGGCGCGTTTTGGAGCGCCTGCTCCGCGGTGAACCAGGCGCGCGGCTCGTCTTCGCGAAAAACGTTAAACATCGGGACGGCGTGGGCCGAGGCCTCCACGGCCGAGACGTCGATTTCCTTCAGCTTGTCGGCATGTTCGAGAACCTGGCCGAGCTGTGTTTGAAAGAGCGCCGTCTCGGCGGGGGAAAGATTCAGCCGCGCGAGCTTTGCCACGTAAGCGACATCAAAATCCGGCGTTGCGGGCATACGACCTAGAAATGCAAGTGCGTTGCCAGCCAGATCACCGCGGCCGCAAGCGCCACTACGAGCACGAGAAAGACGATGCGTCCCTCCCTCCGTTCCTTGCGCAAGGAACGCGGACGACGACCCGTCTCAGCGCCGTCGTCATGATAGCGCTTATCGTGCAACGCCATTGAGACATCCAGCCGGCTGCCGCCGTCGTGAGCGCGATGGAGAAGCTCGTCCCGCTGACGCCGTGTCGTTTCCTCTGCCACCCGCGGCGCTTCTTCGATCATGCGCTGCAGTTTCTGCATTTCGTCGCGCAACTGATTCTCGCGGCGAGCGAGTTCTTCCTGTTTCTGGTCGAGCGGTGTCGCGGGAGTAGGTGAGCGGCGGCGCATGCTCAGATTACTGCCCCTTCGCGGCCATCCAGAAGAAAAGGAGGAGCGCGATAAACCCACAGACGATGAGCGGCAGCGTGAAAGCCAGGCCGATCTGAATCCATTCAGCGAAAGAGTGTCGCGCGCCCAGTCCGTCCGTGCGCGGCGCGGTTGCCTCCGGTAGTTCCAGGTCGTGCGAATCACCGGGCGTGGCCTCCAGGCGGCTGCGTTGCTGACTGAATTCCGCGCGGGCGTCGTCCACCGTGCTCAATGCCCGGCTCAGCTCCTTGGGCAGGTCAGCGGGATTCCAGGCCTTTGGCTCGATTCCCTCCAGCAGCTGCAAATGCTGCGTAAAACTTTCATGGGTCGCGCGAATTTGTTCCAGCTTCTTCTGCGCGTCGTAGCCTTCGCGCTCCAGGACCACGAGCGATCGAGTTAATTTATCCGTCATCTCCCCTCGCCCGCGCTCCAGTTCTTCCTGCCGGCGACTCAGTTCCTCCAGTTCCCGCTTCTGCTTTTCGATCTGCTCCTGTTGCCGCTTCAGGAGCTGGAGTTGCTCTTGCGCTTTCTGCACCTGGTTATCCAGGTGTTCCGGCGACATCGCATCTTCGTCGCTCAACTCCAGCATTTGTTCGATCGGTCGAATTCGTTCAGCCATGGCAATTCTGTGTCGCGATGCCGCGTGATTCGTGCGCGGCGCATCGTCTGTCGCATATTAGTAGTGCGAAGAGAGAATTCCACAATTTTTCGGACGAACGCTGATACTCACCGACCCGGCATCATCTCCAGCAACAGACCCTTGAAATATTCGGTCTCCGGCAGCGTCGGCAGCACCGGGTGATCAAGCGCCTGTTCGAAGCGGCGCAAGCGACGCGCGGAGCGGCGCGCATCGACCAGGGCATCGGCAATCGTTTGCGCAAACGCTGCTTCGGAGACGTGGTGCGAACAGGAAAACGTCGCGAGCAGTCCATCCTTTGATAACAGCTTGAACGCGCGCACATGGAGCTCGCGATAGCCTCGGAGCGCGTTGTGCAGTCCGCCCTTCGTTTTGGTGAACGACGGAGGGTCGAGGATGATCAAGTCATATTGCGCGTCGGCCTTCTCGGCCGCGCGGAGGAAGTCAAAAACATCCTGTTCCGCCCAGTTTACTTTCAGGCCGTTGCGTTTCGCATTCGAACGCGCTGCTGCAAGACTATCCGCGCTCGCTTCCACCGCTGTCACCGCGGCGGCGCCGGCGCGCGCACAGGCAAGTGCGTAAGCTCCTTGGCTGGTGAAACAATCGAGCACGCGACGATCTTGCGCGTGTTCTGCCACGGTCGCGTAGTGGGGCAATTGATCGAGATAAAATCCCGTCTTCTGCGCCTCGAGCAAACTCACTTCGAACTGGAGAGGCACGCTCTGTCGTGCCCCATTGATTTCGATCGCGACTGGCGCCGACGGAGCGGCGCCCTCCAGCACTCCGGTACGCAAGTCCAGTCCCTCCGCACGTCGAACCGGCGCGTCGTTTCTTTCCATGATCGTTTGCGCGCCGAGCACCTTCTTCATCGCTTCGACGATCAGGTTTTTGCGCATGTCCATCGCAAGCGTCAGCGTTTGCAAAACATACTGATCGCCGTAGCGATCCACGATCACACCAGGCAGTCCGTCGCTCTCGCTCCAGACGACGCGGCAGAGTCGCGGGTTGATCCCGCGTCGCGTCCGATATTCCACTGCCTGCGCGATGCGCCGCTCAAAGAAATCAGGATCGAGATCCTGCCGTCGACGCGAGAAACGGCGCGCGACGATTTGCGATTTGCTGTTGTAGATGGCGCTGCCGATGAGGTGATCCTTGCCGTCTTTCAGCGAGATTACGTCGCCGTCGGCGGGGCCGCCAAAGGCCTTCAGCACCTCGCCGGAGAAGACCCAGTCGTGCCCGTGCAAAATGCGCGCGCGAGGTTTGATGACGAGGCCGGCCATGCTGTTTGAAGGTGAATGGTGAAGGATGAATTGTGAATGGTGAAAGTCGCGGCCTTCGACTATTCACTATTCACGTTCGCGATTCACATGCCGCCACCGCCGCTCACTTCGCTCGAACTGCCTGGGGTCAAAAAACTCCGCAGCGGGAAGGTGCGAGAAGTATTCGATCTGGGCGAAACGCTGCTCTTTGTCACGACCGACCGTCTCTCTGCCTTCGACTGTATCCTGCCCGACCCGATTCCCGACAAAGGCGCGGTCCTGAATCAACTCTCCGCATTTTGGTTTCAGCGCTTCGCCTTCACGCCCAATCACATGATCGCAGCGCAGTTCGATCTGACGCCGGAACTCGAGCCATACCGCGCTCAACTGGCGCGCAGATCGATGATCGTTCGCAAAACCGAACCGCTCCCAGTGGAATGTGTGGTGCGCGGTTATCTCGCCGGGTCAGGCTGGAAAGAATATCAGGAAAACGGCACAATCTGCGGCCATCAGTTGCCGCGCGGACTGGAGCTCGCGTCGCAGTTGCCCGAGCCACTTTTTACACCTTCGACCAAAAGCGAAGCGGGACATGATCAGAACATTGATTGGGCGGAATGCTGCCGCCTCCTCGGCGAAGAGACCGCGCAGAAAGTGCGCGCGTTGAGCCTGCAAATCTACTCAGCCGGACGTTCGCACGCGGCGGACTGCGGCATCATTGTGGCCGACACGAAGTTCGAATTCGGCACGCTCGACGGCGAGTTGCTGCTGATCGACGAATGTCTCACGCCGGACTCATCGCGCTTCTGGCCGGCGGATCGCTACGTGACGGGCCAGAGCCCACCGAGCTTCGACAAGCAATTTGTGCGCGATTATCTCGAGACGCTCGATTGGGACAAGACGCCGCCAGCGCCGTCGCTGCCTAGCGAGGTGATCGAGAAAACATCCGCGAAATACCGCGAGGCGTTCAAACGGATCACAGGCGTAGAGCTGCTGTACTGAAGTTGTCGATCCCACATCCCGACGGGGCGGCGCGCGCGTGCGGTTTCGTGCGAAGGGAAGGACGGCAAATGCCTAAAGGCTATTTCAAAAACCTTTTGACCGCATTTTGTAGGGCGTCTGTGTCAGACGCCTCCCGGGCACCTCGATTGGCGTTTCGCAGAAACGCCCTACAAATCGATTTTTGAAACCGCTTCTAGT
>DASYVG010000163.1:0-2644 GCA_035937255.1 Chthoniobacterales bacterium
CGGCTGGCGACGAGGGCGCGATTGCCGCCGATGATCAGAATCGGAATCGTTGTCGTCGGGATGCCGCCGAGACGATCGCAGTGCGTCGGAATCGAGGACGCCGAGCTCATCACATAACACGCGGGCTTTCCTTTAACGACACGGCTTTGCGGTTCGCGGCGCGCGACGCCGCTTTGTCCGGCGAGCGACGCTGCGCCAGTGATCGCTGCCATGAACAGCGTGACACTGCCGACTACCACCCCCCGCAGGCGGGGGAACCTGCTTATTGTTTGCATGAACCCAACTTCGATCTCTTTTGCTATTGTTACAAGCGCGGATGCGGCGCTCATTGGCCCCAGAGGAAATGCTCGAGCCGCAAGCGGGAAAGGCGCGCGCGCGCTTCTTCGCTCCGGGCACCGCCTGCATTCGCCAGCTTCTGATAAAGCGCCGCCGCCGATTCCCACTTCTGATCATCTTCCAAGAGTCGCGCTCCATTAAAGCCGGCTTTGTAAAACCAGAAAAATTCGGGTGTCTTTCCAGGGCTGGTCTCCGCTTCCACCACGCGGTAAAAGGTTTCCAGAGCGTGTGCTCGATCGTTCAACTTTTCGAGACACGTTCCTTTCTTAAAAAGAGCTTGGTTGCGCCAGTGTGCGGGAGTGTCAGCGGGCGCGGCGAGTTCATCGAAGAGCTCGGCCGCCTGTTTATATTTGTCGGGATTTGCGCCGGCTGTTTCCAAAATTATGTCGCCCTTTGCGCAGAGTGCTTCGCGTTTCTCCCCTGCCTTCGCCTCTCCGCGCAGAATTTCATCGTAGAGAGTGATCGCCTGCGGTGAGCGGCCCAGTTTTCGCTCGATGGCGGCCTGTTCCATGCGAGCGGGCCATTTCAGTTCGCCACCTCGCTTAACGACCTCGTCGAACAGTTCGAGCGCACGATCGAGTGAGTGAGCCCCCATGCTCTGCAGCGCAGACTCTCCGGCGAAGAAGAGCGCCTTTTCGAGCAACGGGGACTCGCCTTTCTGCTGCGCGAGGATCTCAAATTGCGTCTGCGCGGTAGCAAAATCCTGTCGTCGATAAGCGGCTTCCCCAAGTTTCATGCGAACATCTGCTGCCAGCGAGGAGGCGGGATATTTATCTAGAAACTCGTTGGCCAGACGAACTACGTTTTCATCGGATTTATCATCCTCGAGCCAGATCCTCAGATAATCCGCTCGCTCCATGGCAGCGGAAGTGGGTCTAGTTTCTCCCATACGAGCGAGATCCTGGCGCGCCTCGTCCAATCGTGGCGGCGTCGCGTGATACGCGAGTTCAGCGAGCGCGGTCCACCCCTCCGACGCCTTCAGACTGCGTGGGAAGTCGTGCACGAATGCGCGCAGCGAATCGGCGGCTTTTTTGTCGCCGCGTGCTGCCTCCAGCAGTCCTTGCTGAAGCGCGAGTTCCGCGCGTCCTTCTTCACCGCCGCTTCTTTCAGCGAATTCTCGCGCATCAGTCAGGAAGCGCGCTCTTTGATTCAATCGCAGGGAGGCCAGGGAAGCATTGAAGAGCGACTCGGGTCCGCCCGAGGGAATGGCGCGTGCGATTGTTTCAAACTCATTTGCGGCTGCTTCGTAGTGACCCGCCTCATACTGAGCTTTCGCTTTTTCGAACTCGACGCGCTGCAGCACCGCGCCGCGTGGGTTGAGGCCGCGCGCCTGCTGCAATAACACAATCGCTTCATCCCAACGCCGATCCTGCATTTCGAGCTGCGCGAACTCGAGGAGAGCTCCGGCAAGCTCCCGATCTGGAGCCGGATGAGCCGCGAGGTTGCCAAAGATTGCGCGAGCGTTATCGCGCCTCCCGGCGCGGAGCTCCATGCGCGCGAGATGCCATTGCGCAAAGCTGCGCCGCGGCTGCGCCGGATCATTTGCCCAGCGCGCCAGCTCGCGCCGGGAAGGTTTCCTTTCGGCCGAATAAAGTCCGTCGAGTTTCGCGAAGACGCCCGCGAGTGCTGGATCCGCAGGATGATGCTCGATGAAGTCCTCGAGAAAATCGTCGCCTGCTTCCGGCGTTTTAAGCGTTTTGTGTTCATCAGCCAGTGCAAAGAGTGACGCCAGTAAGACGGCCCGCGTCGCGCCTTCCGGCTTGCGCACGATCGATTCGAACAATTCGACGGCCTTTCCGGGACGACTCGCAAGCGCCTCGATCCGGCCGCGGAGGAAGCGCCGTTGTTTTCGCTCCGCCGCCGAATTCGCCTCCGTCTCTTCAAGCAGGCGGTTGGCGGCGGGGAGGTCGCGTTTGTCGAGTGACAATTCGATTGCCATCAGCTGTGCGCGAACCTTCCAGGCCGATTCGTTGAAAAGCGCAGCGATCGTTTGCAGCGCTTCGTCGGTGCGGCTCGTAGCCCGCATCGCGGTGGCGGCGCCCATCAGCGCCTCTGCGTGAATGTCCGATCCGGGCGCGCGGGCGACGTCCTGATAAAGTTGGAGCGCCTCCGTCCAGCGGTCCAGTCCGGCGAGCGCCTGGGCGCGCAGGAATTTCCCGTGCTCCGTCTCACGAACCTGCGCGTCTTCTCCAGCCCGCAGCGCTTCATCAAAGCGGGATGCAGCGACAAGTGCTTCGCCGAGCTTCTCCATCGCCACGCGCTTCACATCTGGAGCAGGATTACTGGCGAGCAACGTTTCCAGCCGGAC
>DASYVG010000164.1:0-13649 GCA_035937255.1 Chthoniobacterales bacterium
CAAGGCCGACAAAGGAACGGCGAATTTGTACTTCGTCGGGAGATAAGCGGCGCCGCACAGTGCAACGGCCGCGAGCGGGGCGAAATTCGAGAGCCAGGTCGCGCCGGAATGAATCATGAGCCCGGTCGTGATGCGAAACGCGACCGCGGAGAGAAGAAGAAGTAACGCGGGAATCATCGAGTGGGAATTTTCAACCGTCCTACGCGATATGCAACGCGGAAAGCGCCCTCACGCGGCACGAAAACCGGAACGCGGACGGTCGCGCTTTACGATTTCGCCGCACCGGCTGCGAGCGCTTTGTGCAGACGCGCTTTTCGGCGCTTCGCAGCATTTTTATGAATGATCCCGCGCTTGGCCGCTTTATCGACCGCGGAAATCAGCGCGCGGACGTCGTTCACATTCCGCGTTTCACTGCCGGCCGCAGCGCGTTTTGCGAGACCACGCAGGTGTGTGAGCACGCGACGATTGCGGAGAGCGCGAACGCTGGTTTGGCGGGCACGTTTGGCGGCGGATTTGGTGTTGGCCATAAGAGCGAAGTCGGAATTGTAGCGGCCCGGACGGTCGCGGCGCCGGAGCAGGAAGTCAAGATTCCGTCGTCCCCGTCGGCAGGGAGAAAGCTACGGACTGCCGGCGAGCCGTGCCGGCAAACCGGTGGGCGCGCTATTCTGTAGCGGCGCACCCGCCAGTGCCGTGACGGTCGACGACGAGGCTGCGGAATTTTGGACCAACAAAGTGTGCCGAGGGTTTTGGGCTTTCGGCATTTTCGGCAGTTTATCGGAAACAATTTGAACGACGGCACCCAGCGGCAGCTCACTGTAAAGCGCCGCAACATCGTTCGATTTCATCCGGATGCAGCCATAACTCGCAGGCCGGCCGATCGTTTTCTCTTCCGGTGTGCCGTGGATGTAAATGCAGCGGCTGAAGGCGTGTGCGTTGGCCGCTTCCAAGCCGCGCAGCCAAATGATCCGCGTGATGACAGGGTCGCGGCCAGGCGCGTTCGGTTTCAGAATTTCGCCCGTAAACCGGCGGTGATGGAAGACCGCACCGATCGGCGCGTGGTCACCGATTTTCGCCGCTACCTGCAGCACTCCGAGCGGGGTTGTCATTCGTCCCCAGTCGTCGCCAAGACCGAACTTGGAGGTGGAAATCGGATAGACCGCCACGCGCGCGCCATTCTCGATCAACATCAATTTCTGATCGCGCACGCTCACGACCACGCGATTCGGAGCCTCGGGAATTGCCTGCGCAAAAACTCCGGAGCCCGAGAGCAGAGTCGCGTAAACAAAGACGGCCGACCGACGTGGCAAAGAGAAACGCATTCTCATGCCGTCACCGCCACGTCGCGAACGTTGGTGCCCAGGCCGAATTTCGGCCACCATTGCGCGAGGGAGCTTATCGAAACGTAAAGAAACCCGATCTGGAACATGACCAGAAACGGGACCGAGAGAAATTGTCGATGCTGAATGGCGTACCAGACGAAATAGGAGAAATAGAGGGCAAATGCCATCTCCGCGAGCGGCAGCAGTGATTTGAGCGGCATGTATTTGCATTTCCGCCAAGGCTGCGCCTTCCGTTCGATTCCATACTTCGGGGTGCGTGCGAAATCTGACTGGTGGTTAAAGACAGCTTCTAAAACGGCGCGCGCGTTATTGAGCGACAGTCCGACGCCGAGGGCGAGCAGGCAGGGCAGCAGCAACATCTCTTTCATCCACGTGCGCGGATGCAGCTCACGCTGGGCACATATGTAGAACACGGCCACGGAGACCGACGCGGTCAGAAAGATCGGCACATCGATCAGCAACGTGCGAACCCACGTATTTTGCGGACCGCCGCTGGAGGGATGCAGAAGCACGCATAAACAAGCTAGCAAGAGATATGCGAAGTTCGAAGTTAAGTGCGCCGTCGCTTCGATTTTCAGCGGGAGCGTGAGATTACTCCGCCAGATCGTGGGCAGCAGCTTCTTGCAGGTTTGGATCGAACCTTTCGTCCAGCGATGCTGCTGCGATTTGAAGCCGTTCATATCCACCGGCAGTTCCGCCGGGGTGACGACATCCTGAAGGAAGATAAATTTCCAGCCGGCGAGCTGCGCGCGATAGCTGAGATCCAGATCCTCGGTCAACGTGTCATGTTGCCAGCCGCCCGCCTCCTCGATGCAAGCGGTGCGCCAAAGCCCGGCCGTGCCGTTGAAATTAAAGAAACGACCGCTGCGGCTGCGGGCCGTCTGTTCCAGGAGGAGATGTCCATCCAGGAACATCGCCTGCACGCGGGTGAGTAGTGAGTAGCCGCGATTTAGATGCCCCCAGCGGGTCTGGATCATCCCGACTGTCGGATCGGTAAAGAAATGAATTGTTCGCTGCAGCAAATCAGGCTGAGGGACGAAATCGGCGTCGAGAATGCAGACGAAGTCGCCTTCCGCAGTCGCCAGCCCCGTCTCAAGTGCGCCGGCTTTAAAGCCAACCCGGTTTGAACGGTGAATCAGTTCGACGTTGAAGCCAGCATCGCGCAGCTTCTCCACCGAGAAGGCGGTCAGCTCGCGCGTATCGTCGGTCGAATCGTCCAAAACCTGGATCTGCATCCGCTCGCGCGGATAATCGATTTCGCTCACCGACTTCAATAACCGTTCGACGACATAGACTTCGTTGAAGATCGGCAGCTGCACCGTCACCTTCGGCAACTGCTCAAAGTAACTGGCAGGCTGCGGGGCGCGCTTCCGGTGCTTCAGGAAAAGATAAATGATGAAGTAACGATGGACGCCGTAAGTGGACAGACCGAAGAGAACGGCGAGGTAGCAAACCGTCCACGAAATATAGCCAACGCTGCCTTGCATAAATGGGAATTGATCGCCGATGTGGCGAACAAGGGCGACATGATGCCGCGTCCGAGGCTTGCGTCAAATCAAAAATCGGTTGTCGCGTCTCGCAGAACAATAGCCTCAGGCACGCTAAATCCGAACAATGTGGACTAACCACGTCCACGTAAAGAGTCGCGCGCACCTCGAATCTGCGCAGGCAAGCAGCGACCATCGCTCGTTCGATTACAAAAAGATGCGCTCCCGCTCTATCCGCCTCAGCTGTCTGGCAACGTTGCTCCTTCTCGGGCTTGGCCGCGTTTATGCGATCACCGAGGAAGAGGCGGAAACCGACAAGGGCTATGCCAGCGAAGCGCGCGGAGTTAACCCGTACACCGCTCCCTCGATCGCGCAGATTTTTCAGCGTCTCGATGAATTGCGGCCGTTGCCGTTCGAGCAGCTGCAACGCCATTTCCCCGCCGCGAGCCATGGAAACCGTGAGCAATTAGGGCTTAATTTCGGCGGACTGGTGGCCGATGGGTTTCTCCTCGTGGCATGCGAACGCAAAAATTCCGTAGATGAACTGGGCCGCGCGTTGCTGCGTCAGGCGCGCAGTTTGGGAGTCGCGCAGCGTGTCATGCGACATAGCGCGAGCCTCACCGATCTGGGTCATCGCGGTGATTGGCAAGCGATGCGGAGGGAATTAGCCGCGACGCAAAATGACGTTGAACAGGCAATGATCGACCTGCGCGACCAGCGCATGGCGAACCTGATCAGTCTCGGCGGCTGGTTGCGCGGCCTTGAGATTTGTTCCGGCGCGATTACGGCCAGATACAGCCAGGACCGAGCGAACACGCTTGTGCAGCCCGATCTGGTTGATTATTTTTCCGAGGAGCTGCGCAAGCTGCCGCCAGCGGTCGGGCGGACGCCGTTATTCGATCAGCTGCGAAACGGCATGGCCAGCGTGCGACCGATTCTGAAGAAGTCTTCGCCTGGTAGTCTGACGGCGGCCGACGTGAGAGCCATCAACGCGCAGGCGCGCAACATGAACGCTGCCATTCTGCGCGACTAAAAGCAGCGGCCGGGACTGATTCGGTCTTGCCGCGCCCGCGCAGAAGGCGGAGTTTTCTCACCCGATGTCTCCGCTCAAAGGCACTTCTTTACCTCCGCGACCCACGCGACGCGATCCCGACCGGTTCGAGCGCTTCAACATCGTCATCGCAATTCTGCTGGCCGGATGGGTCCCCTCCATCCTGATGCTCGTCATTTCTTACACCATCCTGACGCGCACACTCGAGAGCAAGATCCTGCGCGATCGCCAAACTTTCGTGCAGTTGATCGCCCATCTCGTCGGCGACGATCTCAGCCGCACGGCCGGGATCATCGAGTACTATCAGGCCCAGCCGGATGTGGCGCGTATCCTCTCCAGCCCAAATCCGGAATCAGCTGGGCAGTTTTGGTTGAACCAGACCTTCTATTCGCATCCGCGCATCGATGGGATGTTCATTGCCGCGGCTGACGGGCGCCTTGTGGCATCGATTCCGGTCGTTCCCGGCGAGAGTCTGACAGAGTTTAAGTCTCCGCTCTGGCGTGAAGCTGCGAGCGGCACCCCAGCGGTCGTGGTTTCGTCAGTCCACGCCCGCTCGTCGGACGGCCGCATGACCACCGACATCGTCGGCTCAGTGCGGGCACCGGACGGGACGGTCGTCGGTTTTCTCGGTGTCTCGGTTCTGGTGGAGCGCATCGGACGCCGGCTCTCGTCGATCGAATTTGCGGACCAGTCGGTCTGCCAGGTTATCGATCAAAACGGAGTTGCACTTTTCGCCACCAATTTCGCCCCGAACAGCGGGGGAGCTGCGCCTGTCGCCGAGAACCTGATCAGGGAGATTCAGAAGGACAAATCCGGCCACCTGGAGCAGAACGAGAACCTCTATGTTTTCGGCCCAGTGGAAGGGACGGGCTGGGTTGCAGTCGTCGAACAACCGCGCGCCGCCGCCTACCGTCCGGTGCATGATCTTGTTAATAAGATCGCGGTGCCCGTCGTATGGCTCATTTTGCTCACCCTCCTCGGCGCCATCCTCGCCGGCAAATTTACACAGCGTCAACGGGAAGCAGCGCGGCGCATCGAGCGCGAGGTGATCTTCAACGAAAAGATCCTGGCGAACATGCCAAGCGGCATCGCCCTGGTGGACCCGATCTCTCGTGGATTTCTGCAGGCCAATGACGCCTTCGCGAGCATGGCGAAACGCTTCGGTGGTTTCGATGAAAGCCGCGACATTCACAACGCGACGTTCGACGAGGTTAAGATCGCGCCCGCCGAGGCGATTGACAAAGTGCTCGCACTCGGTGCGCCGTTTCAATTGGTGGAACAGCCCTACCAGGATCGCTCTGGAACGACGCGATTCGTGAATGTAAACCTGCTGCGATTGCAGGGGTCCCAACAGCGCATCCAAGGCGTGCTTTATCTCGTCGAGGATAAAACGCGCGACGTAACGTTGCGGCAGGAATTAATGGGCGCTAACGCGGCCAAGGATCAGTTTCTCGCCTTGCTCTCACATGAGCTGCGCAATCCGCTCTCCCCCGTCATCGCCATGGTGGGCGAACTGGAAGCAACGGCTCCTGATTCACCGGCTGTGCGCGGCGCGCTCGAGGTCATCCGGCGCAATGTGGAACTCGAAGCGCGGCTGATCGACGACCTCCTCGATGTGACCCGAATCTCGAAAGGGAAATTGCAGCTGAGTTTTGAGACGATCAGCGCGCACGAAATGCTCAAACGTGCCTACGAAATTTGCCGTGAAGAGATCGCGGCCAAGAAGCTCGGGATCGAGTTTCGGATGCGCGCCGAGCACGATTATGTGGAAGGCGATCCCGCGCGGCTGCAGCAGGTTTTCTGGAACCTCATCAAAAACAGCGTGAAGTTCACTTCCGCCGAAGGCCGTATCATCATTGAGACGCTGAATCCAACGCCTGGAGAACTGGAGATCCGCACCACCGATACCGGAATCGGTATCGAGCCGGGCAAGATCAGCAAGATCTTCAATGCGTTTGAGCAAGGACAGACCTCAATCACCAGGCGTTTTGGCGGTCTTGGCCTCGGACTCGCCATCTCCAAGGCAATGGTCGCGGCGCACGGAGGCACGATTCGGGTGGAAAGCGAAGGCAAGGACAAAGGCACGACTTTTATCGTTAATCTAAAGACGGTTGAGGAGCCCGCGGACGATTCCGCAGAACGATTGGATGGCCCCGCCCCGCGGACCACTGCGGAAAAACAGAAGATGCAAGCGCGCGCCCCGCGTGTCCTCGTAGTCGACGATCATCACGATACCTGTATCGGCATGAAGATGATGCTGGAGAGGCGTGGCTACCGCATCACGCTGGCTCACTCCGCCGAACAGGCGGTGCAACGCACGCAGCAGGAGGAGTTCGATCTCGTCATTAGCGACATCGGATTACCCGATCGATCTGGCTACGAACTGATGCAGGAACTTCGCGCCAGCAAAAATCTGCGTGGGATCGCGCTGAGCGGTTTTGGAATGGAAAATGACGTAAGCCGCGCGCACGCCGCCGGCTTCTCCGAGCATTTGACGAAACCGATTAATTTTGAGCGCTTGGAGGAGGCAATCCACGGATTGCTGGAAGCCGAAAGCCAGACACCAGGCTGACTGGGGGCGACCATCTAGGAATGTTAGCGAGCGATTCTCGCGCGCCGGACTGCTACGCCGGGCCGGTCGGCTTGGACTCAGCGGCCGCGCTCTGCTTCTCCGAAGCCTCTTTCAGCTCACGGGAAAGTTTCTCAACACGTTGCCGCATGATCTTTCCGGCTTTGAACTTGACCGTCGCACGCGGTGGAATCACAAAACTGCTGCCGGGTTCATTTGGATTGCGGCCGACGCGGGGTTTTGTCAGGCGCGGCTGAAATACACCGAAATTTCTTAGTTCGACCGCCACATTTTTAGCCAAGCTGTCGGTGATATGGTCAAATGTGCGCTGGACGACCTCAAACACCTCGTGCTGCACCATCCCGGTCTGATTGCTGATTGCTACGACTATGTCGCGTTTGGTGAGCTTAGCCATGACACAACCAAATCGCGTCCCACGTGGACGTTGCGCGGAAGATTCGCGAAATATTTCGGCGGAATCTTACGCCGGGTCGCGTTTCCTTCTCCGCAACCGTCAGATTTCAATAACTTGCCGACGGGCGTCGGAATAATCGGTCGAAATTGTAAGAGAAGACCGTCTGTTGCGCGAGAGCCTTCCGGCGAGATTTTAGCTGGCCCTGAACGACGCCTAGTTTAGTGAAAACGCCGTTCCATTCGGCTTCGAGACGACGCACCTCGTCATTGGCGAGATCACGCACGCCGCGAACCGAGACGCAGCGATTCAGAACGTTCATGGCGCGACCCGAAAGTTCCGCCAAAACTCCCAATGCGCTGAAAACATGCTCACTTTCCTGGAGGAGGTTCGAACGAATCTCCATGAATTGCCGTTCCTGTTCCGCGGAGATGATTGGCTTCGCTTTGTCCAGTCCGTAGGTGATTAAATCGTGCAGCTTCTTCCAGTTCTCCAGCTGGAGCGCCAGCAGCCGCAAATGCCTTTCGAGCCCTTTGTCTCTCATAAGTTAGATGCTGCCAAACGCGAGCGTTTCGTCGAGCTTCTGAAGATTGTCGATCAAAAGATGGGCCCACGGGCGATCGACGCTCTGGGCCTGGCTGATGATTCCTTCCTCGAAATAAAATCGGCCCTGCCTCCACCGGAAGATCTCGGCTACGGCCGCCTCGCCTTCGAGAGGGCCAAAAACCGCATGACGAACCGCGCCGTGCTGAAGATAGATTTCGCTGTTTCCCCTGCCCGATTTGAAAGTGAAGCGACCACTCCGTTGACTCAGACAGCTCATTTGCAGGATTTCCGCAGCGGAAAACTGATTCAGGTTTCCGATCAGCGAATGGCATGGATCGATCCCTTCCGACGGCGCACCCGAATGCGTCTCAAGGGAGCTGATGAAAGCCTGCAGGCGTTTTCGCAGCCGCCGTTGACTCGCGCGGCTGGATACCAGCGGGATTTTCTGCTGCGCGGCGGCCGCTCGCAACTCGGGATCATTCGAGATCGGGGCGAGGCAAATTAGCTGCAGCGAAGGAAAATGCTGCCGCGCGCTTGTCGCTTGCTCGAGAGCTACACCGGGCTCGCCCTCCACGATGAAGCCATCGAAGTTCTCCGCAATCAGCACTGAAACGGCTTCGGCGATCGTCCGTACGATGCGCACTTCAACATCGGGAAAATCGTCAAAAACACGGAGGGCTCGATCCTGAAAGACCGGATCCGCATTTAAGATAAGCAGCCGTGTTTCCACAATTTTGATAGAATCTCGAACGAACGAGAGAGAGCAGGAACCTTGCCTGCCACGCTTTAGCTTCGCAGCGACCTTAGCGGCGCCACTGGCGCCGTGGCGGCGGGGCGGCGTACGCCTGCGGCGCGATCTCGTGAGCAGTGCGGAAATGCACCTTCGCTATCTCGCGTAAGATCGAGGGGCCGCGAGTCGCCACAAGCTCTTTGGCGATTTCTATGATCGGACCAGACACCCCCCGGCCAAGCCGAACCCCGAGCTGCTTGCTGCGCTTTTCCAGCCAATCGATGAAGATCTCGCGCGCCAGGATCGATGCCGCTGCCACAGCCAGGTCGGACTCCGCCTTAGTGCGCTGCTCCAGCGTGATGTCCTTTCCCTTGTGCAGGAGCGATCGTTCGATGACGCGAGCATCGGCAAACTTATCGGAGAGCGCCCGCGGGCAGTCGGGCCGCTTGGCGAGAAGGTTCTCAATCACCCGCGCATGCCCCCAGCCAAGCAAGCTATTTAAGTTTCCAAATTTTTCGTAGAGATCGTTGTACTTCGCCGGCCCGATGGCGATGGCGTCGCTGATCGCGCCGTGTGTCTTGCGAATCGTGTCAGCGAGCTTTCTAATCCGCGCGTCTGATCCGATGCGCTTGCTGTCCTGAATCCCCGCGTCCAGAAACTTCCGCGAAATTCCGCGGTCGACATAAACTCCGGCGATGACGAGCGGGCCGAAAAAATCGCCTTTGCCGCTCTCATCGATTCCGAAGTGAGGCGCGAACATCTCCGGCGTATGAATCTCTTCATATCCGAGTTTCGCCACGCCCAGAATCTTTGGCTCGAGTTCGAACTGCACGAACTCCTCGATTCCTTTCCCCTGGAGGAGCAACTTGGGCCCTTTCTCGTAAACAGCGATACTGAGCTTATTTTTCTGCGCAAAGAATACCGTGTAAGGTTTCGCGGAAAAGGTGAAACCCAGCGTCTCGATGAGCTCACGGAGTCGCGTCGCCTGGTCGAGGGAGAGCGGTGAGGTGTAGACGTTCACGTTCGCGCAGTTATTACTGCGTCATGCCCATCGAAGCGAAACATCTCTCCGCGACGATCGGGCCCGCCGCCTCGCGCTCCGAAGCAGTAGCGTTTCGCGCCGCACTGCGACGATGGTTTCGTTCGCACCAACGCGATCTGCCGTGGCGGAAAACAACCGACCCATACGCGATCCTCGTTTCCGAGTTCATGCTGCAACAGACGCAGGTCGCGGCCGTGCTCCCTTATTATAGTGAGTGGACACGGCGTTTCCCTGATTTCGCCTCGCTCGCGGCGGCGCCGGAATCCGAGGTGCTCCATGCGTGGCAGGGTCTGGGCTACTATGCGCGCGCGCGAAATCTGCACGCCGCCGCGAAAGCGGTGGTTCATCAGTACGGCGGCGCGTTGCCCCGGAACGCGCACGCCATTCGGGACTTGCCCGGAGTCGGTCGTTACACCGCCAATGCCATCGCCACCTTCGCTTTCGGCGATTCTGTTCCCATCGTCGAGGCGAACATCTCCCGCCTCCTCGCGCGCCTTATCAATCTGCGGGAGCCTATCGACACCGGTGCGGGACAGGCGACACTTTGGAAAACAGCGGCTTCCCTACTTCCGTCCCGCGGTGCGGCGGTCCACAACTCGGCCTTGATGGATCTCGGAGCGACCGTCTGTATCTCGCGTCGTCCGCGCTGTCCGATTTGTCCGGTGCAGGAATTTTGCCAGGCCGCCGATCCCACCGCGATTCCTATCAAGAAAGCGATCCCCGGACTGAAGATGCTGACCGAAGCGCATGCGTTCCGCCGCCGCAAGGCGAGCGTTCTGCTGGAAAAATCGGAGAAACGCTGGCGCGGGATGTGGATCCTGCCGCGCCTCGCGGACGCACCCGGGAGACGACCGTTGTATCGCTCCAGTTTTCCGTTCACCAATCACCGCATCACGCTCACCATTTTCGCCTGCGCGGAAGATCCGGGACCGCCGGCCGCGCGGCAGCGCTGGTTTAAACTGACCACGCTCGAATCGATCCCGATGCCATCGCCTCATCGGCGCGCCTTGCGGCAGATGCTGGCAGCGGAAGAGGCGCAAAGTTTTGCGAAGCAGCGGCCGCACCCTAGCTTGATTCGATGAGACGACCGGAACTGGTTCCCGATGCACGCGGTCATTTCGGCCCATACGGAGGGATGTTCGTGCCGGAGACCTTGATGTCCGCGCTGCAGGATCTCGCCGCTGAATACGAACGCGCAAAACAGGATCGAGAGTTTCAGGAGGAGCTCGCGGCCTTGTTGCGCGATTTCGCCGGACGGCCCACCCCACTCTATCTGGCTGATCGTCTCACTAATCATCTCGCCGGCGCGAAAATTTACCTGAAACGCGAAGACTTGCTGCACACCGGCGCGCACAAAATCAATAATGCGCTCGGTCAGATTCTGCTCGCGCGGCGGATGGGAAAACACCGCATCATTGCAGAGACGGGCGCCGGCCAGCACGGAGTTGCAACTGCCACGGTGGCGGCGCGGTTCGGATGCGAATGCGTGATTTACATGGGAGCGACGGACATGGACCGGCAGGCGCTGAACGTGGCGCGGATGCGCTTTCTTGGTGCGAAGGTAGTTCCGGTCACGGCTGGGCAGGCGACTTTAAAGGAGGCGATTAATGAAGCGATGCGGGACTGGGTCACGCATGTTCGATCCACGCACTATATCTTAGGATCGGCGCTGGGGTCGCATCCATACCCGATGATGGTGCGGGATTTCCATCGCGTCATCGGAGTAGAGGCGCGCCGCCAGATCCTCGAGCGCGAAGAGCGATTGCCAGATCTTCTCCTTGCCTGTGTCGGCGGCGGGAGCAATGCGATCGGGCTTTTCCATCCGTTTTTAGATGATCTCCCCGTTCGAATGATCGGCGTGGAAGCCGGCGGCGAAGGCATCGGCAGCGGCAGGCACGCAGCCCGCTTTCAAGGCGGCCGTCTCGGGGTCCTCCAAGGCACAAAAACTTTTCTCCTCGCGAACGAGGATGGTCAGATCGAGCTGACGCATTCCGTCTCCGCCGGTTTGGATTACGCGGCAATCGGGCCCGAGCACAGTTACCTGCGCGACTGCGGAAGGGTCACATACGAATATGCGACCGACGATGAAGCGCTCGCCGCTTTCCGTTTGCTTGCTGAAATCGAAGGAATTATTCCTGCGCTCGAGACCGCGCACGCGATCGCGCACGTGATAAAAGTCGCGCCGAAAATGTTTTCAGATCAGCTCATCATCGTGAATTGTTCGGGTCGCGGCGATAAAGACGTCGCGCAGGCCGCCGAACGGCTGTTGCACGATTAGCGGCGCTGCTCTTCGATCGCCTTGAGCGCTTCGCGAGCGAGGGGTTCGTTCGGCGCGAGTTCCAGGACAATTCGCAGATGGCGCACTGCTTCCTCGATCCGACCGGTTCGCGCGAAGACAATCCCGAGGTTTCGATGTGCGGCCGCGCTCCTCGGCGTTAACGCAAGCACGACTTCATACTCCCGAATGGCTCCTTCATAGCGTGCGGTTGTTCGCCACGATTCATCGCCCGCATCAGCCGCATTGTTCGCGAGGAACGCCAGCGCGTTCGCAAGGTTCATGTGTATCGTCGCGGCGCCTGCATCTGCGTTAGAGTGCCCAGCTTTTTGAGCAAGCGCCTTTTGATATTCAGCAATACCCTCGTTGAATTGCCCGAGCCGGCAAAGCGCCAGTCCGAGCGCGTTGTGGTTGTCCGCGATCCCCGGCTTCAACTTGGCCGCGCGCTGAAAATGCTCGGCCGCGTCCGCAAATTTTCCCGCGTCGAACCGGATCTGCCCAATGCGATTGTGCCCCTGCCAGGTGTCGGGGTTTTTCGCGAAGTTATCGCGCCAGAGCGTCTCTTCGTCGCGATAAACGCCCGCCCGCTCGTAACTGTAAGCGCCCGCTGATGTCACGACCAAGACAACCACCGCGTGGACGCCGAATCGCAGTCGCGGGCTTTCCATTTTCGACGCCCAACTCAGTGCGGCGCAGAACAAGGCAATCATCGAAATATCGCTAAAATATTGGAAGTGATCGGCGACGATCGTGCCGCTGCGCGCGTAGGCCATCGCGAAAAATCCGAGCACCGGAAGCAGCATGAGGACGAAATACGCGAGCGCCGCGAGCACGGCCCGCGGCAACCGTCTTCGTCTGCTCGCGGCCGCGAGCGTCACCATTGCCGTGCAGAGCGCGAGCAAGGGGGCGAATGACGCGACGCTTGGAGCATCAAACCGCCACGGGCGGTAAACGGTCGTGAGAGAAATTGGAGCGAAGACTTTGCAAAGATACCACCAGACCGCAGCAGCGGCATTGGCAAGCCGACGTGCAAACGAGCCGACAATTACCTGTTCACCGCCAAGGCCGCGTCGTTGAAACCAGATCGTCACCAAGCTTAGGACGGCTGCGAGCGCGAAGAACGGCAGTGTTCGCAGAAGTTCGCGCCGGACGAATTGCGAGCGCGCATGACGCTCCGCCGGGGCCCGCCACCAAGCCCACAGCAGCAAAAGCGCCGGAAGCACCACGACCTGCGTTTTTGCAAGGCAGGCGCAGAGAAAGCAAAGCAGCGCGACGCCATACGCGACAGGTGGCCGCAAGCGCCGAGGTGCTTCGGCTTCGAACTCCAGCCACGCGAGAATTGCGAGACCGAAAAACAGCATCGAAAGCGTATTCTTCAATTCTGAAATCCAGGCCACGGATTCGACGTGTACAGGGTGAATGCCGAAGATAAGCGCCGCGAGCCACGCGCCCGGCGCGCCGAGCCGACGCAAGACGACCCAGATGAGCACGGCATCCGCGGCCTGCAGCAGCACGTTGACAATGTGATACCCGGCGGCGTTCAGCCCGAACGCCTGATATTCCAACCAAAAGAGATTATTCGTTAGGGGAAAATAATCGGCGATTCGTCCGCCTGCCCAGATTTCTCCCAGTCCAGCAACCGAGCGCAGGAGCGGATTCTTTGTGACGAGTGGCTCGTCGTCCCAGACAAAACCAGCGCGCATCGCCGGGATGTAAATGATCACGACAGCGGCGACGATCACGGCCATCTGTCCCGCGAATTTCCAACGCGACACCGGAGCGTTGATTTCCGCTCTTCCCGCGCGTCGTCGTTTTGTCATCGCGCCGCCATGCTAACGAACGCAGTGGCTCTTTCTATTTGTTATTTCGGCGGCGCATTCTCATGGTGAACGCCTGTGCGAAGCATGACGGGATATGGTCGTGGCGAGAGCGACGACAACGGCGCAAAAGTGATCGTCGAAGTCAACGGGGTTAACCGGAAGCAAACCGAAATCGTTATTAACCTACCGCGCATCCTCGGCGGGCTTGAACCACAAATTCGCCAAACAATCCACGAGCGCATCTCGCGCGGCCGGATCAACGTCCTCGTCGCGTGCGAACCCAGCGCGAGTCAGCCGCTACCGCTCGCGCTCGATACCGCTCTCGCGCACTCTTACCACGACGCGATGCGCAGTCTTCAAAAGGAACTCGGAGTGGC
>DASYVG010000165.1:0-3976 GCA_035937255.1 Chthoniobacterales bacterium
CAGAGTTTTACGAGCGCTTTCCTCGATCCCACGTCGCCCGCGCACTGGCGGCAACGAATCGAAATCAGCGGACTAAACATCCTAAGCCTCGGCATCTATGTCGAAGTCTTGCAACGCTGGCTCGGCGATATCACTGGTCTCTTCGCGCGCGGAAAAATCTTGCAGCCGCACCGGCAGGGTTACGCCGTGATCGTTCCGGATTTACTTACGGTGCTCTGCTCGTTTGCGAACGGCGCTGAAGGGGTGCTCGAATTTAGCGGCGTCAATGGATTGGCGCCGTCCGATCGCCTCGAAATCTACGGTAACCTGGGAGCACTCACCTACGATTTCGGTTCCGATCAAATCAGCGCGGGCCTTGTGGGCGATCGCGCCCGGCACGCGGTCGAGTTAACTCCTGAACTCGAAGGTGGATGGCGGGTCGAGGAGGATTTCATCGCGGCGGTCAAATCGCGTGGCCGCGTGCGGCCCCATCCTGATTTTGAGGATGGCGTAAAGTACATGCGCGTGGTGCAAGCGGTTGCGGATTCGCGCGCGCGCGCCGAGTGGGTCCAGATTCCCAGCTGACGCTTCGGGGGAGCGGCGGTCTTCACCGCCGGCCTCAAAGCATCGCGCCGCGCATGATCAGCAGCGCGAGGCTGAAATAAATGACCAGCCCGGTCACGTCCACGAGCGTCGCCACAAAGGGCGCTGAAGAAGTGGCTGGGTCCGCGCCGACGCGTCGCAAAATGAACGGCAACATCGAACCGGAAAGCGAGCCCCAGAGGACGACCCCGATGAGCGCGATCCCGACGGTGGAAGCCACCAAAATCCAGTGCGGCCCGTAGACATTCGAAAATTGTGCCCAGACGGCGACGCGCAGAAATCCAATCGATCCGAGCACGCAACCGAGCATTAGTCCCGCGATAAATTCTTTGCGCATCACCCGCCACCAATCGCGCAAAGTCACTTCGCCTAACGCCATCGCCCGGATGATCAGCATCGACGCTTGCGAACCAGAGTTGCCGCCGCTCGAGATAATCAGCGGAAGAAAAAGCGCGAGCACCACCGCCTTCGCGATCGCGCCTTCGTAGTAGCCCATCGCCGACGCGGTCAGCATTTCGCCCAGGAACAAAACGACGAGCCAGGTGGCTCGTTTCCGCACCATTCGCCAAAGCGGAATGCGCATGTACGGCTCATCCATCGCCTCCATGCCGCCGAATTTCTGAATGTCCTCGGTCGCTTCCTCTTCGGCGACGTCGAGCATGTCGTCGATCGTCACCAGCCCGACGAGCACGCCGCCGGAATCGAGCACCGGCAGCGCGCTGCGGTCGTACTTTCGGAAAACATTGACCGCGTCCTCCTGCGAATCCGTGACTGAGAGCGCGACGAAAGTTTCATCCATCAGCTCGCTCACTTTTTTGTTGAGCGGAGTAAGCAGGAACTCGCGAATCCGCAGGTCGTCGATCAGCTTGCCGCGATCATCGACTACATAGATCACGTTCAGCGTCTCCGAGTCCTGCCCGTTTTCGCGCACGTACTCGAGCGTCTCCTTCACCGTCCAAGCTGCATCCACCGCGATCAGGTCCGGCGTCATCAAACGCCCCACGCTGCCTTCCGGATAACCGAGCAACGCCTGCGCGACATTTCGTTCTTCCGGCGTGAGCAGCCGAATCAATTGGCGCGCCGCCGCGCTCGGCAACTCTTCGAGCAAGGCCGTGCGATCGTCCGGCGACATCTCGTTTAAAATTCCCACCACCTGCTCGTGGGCCATGCCGCGGAGCAGTTGTTGCTGCGCCTCGACGTCGAGATATTCGAAAACGTCGGCCGCGAGATCGTGCGGAAGAACGCGGAAAATGATGACCTGCTCGTGCTCCGGCATATCCAGAATCACTTCTGCGACGTCGGCCGGCGGCCATTCGCGAAAGAGCTCGCGCAGGGCGGTGAAATTGCGCGCGTCGATCAGGCTTTTGATTTCCGGTTGGAGAATTCTGCCGACCATAAGCGTCACCGGAAACATGCCCGGAGGCACGCGCCTGTCGGGTTTTTACCACCTGCGCTCCACCCGCGCAATCGCGAGCCGCGCCCGCGGCAATCCCGGCTTGGAATTTACCCGAAAGTCGCCAATATGAATGCGATGCACGCCACGGAAATCGGTCCCATGATTCGACGTGAGCTCGATGCCGACGGGATTTGCGTGCTCACTTTCGATCGACCGGAATCCGGCGCGAACATCTTCGACGCCGCGACCATGGAGAATCTCGACGAGCACATGAGCGCGCTCGAAACGGATCCGGGTGTAAAAGGGCTGATCGTCACCTCAGCGAAGAAATCGATCTTCATTGCCGGCGCTGATTTACAGACGCTGCTGCGCCAGGCTCAGACGGGCGAGCTGCGCGCGTTTATCGCGGAAGGACAACGTGTTTTCAATCGGCTCGCCGCCCTCAGGGTGCCGACGGTGGCAGCCGTTCATGGAGCGTGCGCCGGGGGCGGATATGAGATCACTCTCGCGTGCGATTACCGCGTCGCTTCTGATGATCCGGCGACGAAAATTGGGCTGCCCGAGACGACGCTCGGCCTTGTGCCGGCATGGGGAGGCGCAACGCGGCTCCCCCGTTTGATCGGAACGGACGCAGCGGCGGATGTCATTCTCGAAGGCAAACTACATTCCGCGCCGGAAGCATTACGGATGGGCCTCGTGGACCAGGTTGTGCCTCGTGAGAGCCTCCTGGCCACCGCGCGCCAGAAGCTTGCGGAAGGGAAACGGAAAACCACGCAGCCACCGCGGGCGCAAAAAGAAATTGCCGTGCCGCGCGATCATAATGCGGCTCCCTCACGCGCACGCGAGATAATCGTCAGAGGATTCGACAAATCGCTCGACCAAGCTCTTCGCATGGAGCTCGATGCGATCGTCGAGCTCGGCCAGACAGAGACGACGCGCAATCTCATCCGCAATTTCTTTTTGGGTGACAAATACCGAAAAGGCGGAGCGAAAGCGCCGGCGGAAAAAATTCTGCATGCGGCGGTGATTGGCGCAGGCGTGATGGGATCGGGCATTGCGCAATGGCTCAGCTCTCGCGGAGTCTCGGTCATTCTGCGCGATGTCAGCCGGGAGCAACTCGATCGCGGACTCGCGAGCATTGAAAAGACTTACGGCGACGCTGTGAAGCGCGGTTTGATGAACGATGAAAAGGCGACCGCGGGCCGCGCGCGGATCGTGGCGTCCACGGATCCCGGCGAAATGCGGGACGTGCAAATCGTCATCGAAGCGGCGTCGGAGAAACTTGAGATCAAGCAGCAGATTTTTGCCGATCTCGCCGCCAAGACGCCGGCCAAAGCGATCCTGGCGACGAACACTTCGGCGCTCTCGATCACGGAACTCGGCGCCTCGACCGGTCAAGCGGCGCGGGTGATCGGTCTGCACTTTTTTAATCCGGTCAGTCGTATGAAACTGGTCGAAGTGGTTGTCGGCCAAGAGACGGCGCCGGAGACAATCGAACGCGCGCTCGCCTTCACGCGGCAGATCGCGAAGCTGCCCGTAGTGGTGCAGGACAGCCCGGGATTTTTAGTCAATCGCGTCCTCTTCCCCTATTTGCTCGATGCCGCGGAGCTATTCGAGCAGGGCGTGGCCGTGAAGGAAATCGACGATCCGCTCGTAAAATGGGGAATGCCGATGGGACCGTTGCGATTGATCGATGAGGTTGGCGTCGATATCACGGTCGACATCGCGAACACGCTGGAGCAGCCGTTCGGTCGAAGCGATCGGGCGCCGGAGATTTTGCGGAAGATGCAGGCCGCGAACATGCTCGGCCGCAAAACCGGGGCGGGCTTCTACAAGTATGAAGGCCGGAAGCAGATACCTAACGAATCACTGGAGCAGTGGCGGCGGCCCGCGGGCGAGAATTTCGCGGCCGAAGACCTGACTAACCGGCTGATCTTTTTGATGGTGAATGAAGCGGCGCGATGTCTGGAGGAAAAAGTCGTCAACGCGCCGGAGGAC
>DASYVG010000166.1:0-1620 GCA_035937255.1 Chthoniobacterales bacterium
CACCGACGAATCCGAAAAGTGATCGCATGCTGGCGGAAGTGAAAGGCGGCGGCTGGGACATTCAGGATTGGTCGCCGGAGGATTCGCAGTTGCTCGTGATCGAGCGGATTTCCATTAACGAAAGTTATCTCTGGCTTTTCAATACGCAGAGCGGCGAGCGCAAAGAGCTCACCCCGCGGGCTGCTGAAGGCGCGGAGAAAGTTTCCTATTCACAGGCCCGTTTCGCCAAAGATAGCAAAGGAATTTTCGTTACCACGGACCGCGATTCAGAATTTCAGCGTCTCGCTTACATTGATCTCGCAAACAACAAGCACACACTCCTGCTTCCAGACTCGAAGTGGGATGTCGATAATTGGGATCTGAGCGGGGACGGCACGCGCATCGCCTACGCGTCGAACGAAAATGGACGTTTCACTCTTCATGTGGTCCGGCTCAGCATGCAAAGCGGCGCGATTTCAGCGACCCCACAAGCCGATCCTGTTTTCGATCCGCCGCAGCCGACGGCCGTGATCACTCGTTTGCGCTGGCACAGACACGAGAATGTTGTCGCGTTTAATGTCGCCGAAGCTCGTTCTCCACTGGACGTTTACACTTGGTCGCCGGATGTGGCGAAAGCGTCGCGCTGGACGGAGAGTGAGACCGGCGGAATTCCGGCTTCGCAATTTGTCGCCGCAGCTTGTCACCTGGAAATCGTTTGATGGCCGCGAGATTTCAGGATTCCTCTACCTGCCCGACGCGCAGAAATTTGCCGGGCCGCGACCGGTGATCGTGAACATTCACGGCGGGCCCGAGGCCCAATACCTGCCGGGATTTCAGGGACGTAACAATTATCTTATTAATGAGCTCGGCTGCGCGATCATCTTCCCAAACGTGCGCGGATCGGAGGGCTACGGGAAATCGTTTCTCAAGCTCGATAACGGCTTCAAACGCGAGGACACCTACAAGGATATCGCGGCGTTGTTCGACTGGATCAAAACGCAGAAGCAACTCGCGGCCGACCGCATCATGGTCACGGGAGGATCTTACGGCGGACACATGACGCTGGCGGTGGCGACCTATTATGCGGAGAAAATTCACTGCGCGCTCGATGTCGTCGGCATTTCAAATTTGTGCACGTTTCTCGAGCACACCGAAAGTTATCGCCGCGACCTGCGCCGGGTTGAATATGGCGACGAACGCGACCCGAAGATGCGCGCGTTCATGGAACGGACCGCGCCACTGAACAACGCGCAGAAAATCACCAAACCGCTGTTTGTCGTGGCGGGCGCAAATGATCCGCGCGTTCCGAAATCGGAAGCCGATCAGATCGTGGCGACGTTGAAAAAACAAAACACACCGGTCTGGTATCTCGTGGGCAAAGATGAAGGGCACGGTTTTGCGAAAAAGAAAAACGCCGATTTCCAGTTCTACGCGACGGTGCAATTCATCCGTGAGTATCTGCTGAGGTAAGTCCCACGCGCAGAAAGCTTCTCTAAAAACTCTCGAGCAACGCCACCATTTTCTGCCGGGCACTAGGGGCCGGCAGAAGGCCGGAACCGGCCCGCATGTTATCAATCAGGTGTGGCACGCTGCTGGTGGCGGGAATTGCGCAGGTCACCGCGGGATTCGCGATGATCCATT
>DASYVG010000167.1:0-3822 GCA_035937255.1 Chthoniobacterales bacterium
GTTCGGCGCCAAGCACTTTTTCTTCCAGCGTAATGACCTCGCGATATTGGTTCGCTGCTTCCGCGTACTTTCCCTGGCTTTGGAGCGCATTGGCCAGACCGGAGCGGCTGGAAAGTGTGTCGGGATGCTCGGCCCCCAAGGCTTTTTCTTCCAGCTTGATCAGCTCACGAAAGTCTGCTTCCGCCTCTGCATACTTGCCCTCGCTCATCAGGGTGTTGTCCAGGCGAAGGCGGCTGACAAGCGTGTCGGGATGCTCGGCCCCGAGTACCTTTTCTTCAAGCTTAATGACATCACGAAGCTCGGCTTCCGCTTCTGTATATTTGCCCTGGCGATTAAGTGCGTCAGCGAGGTTGCTGCGACTCCTTAGCGTGTCGGGATGCTCTGTCCCAAGCACTTTATTTTCACGTTCGATTACCTCGTGATATTGGCCTGTCGCCTCAGCATGTTTTCCTTGTCTATTGAGGGCTAGGGCGAGATTGTTGCGGCTTCTCAGCGTGTCCGGATGCTCCGGCCCAAGCACTTTTTCGCGGATCTCCAGCACCTTGCGATGCTCCGTTTCCGCTTCGGAAGGTTTGCCGCCATTATCGAGCGCAATAGCCAATCCGTTGCGGCTTAAAAGTGTCTCGGGATGCGTCGGGCCGAGCACGTTTTCTTCGAGCGCCACGATCTGGCGAAAGTCAGCTATCGCCTCACTATACTTACCTTGCCGGTACTGCGCGTAGGCCAAGCGGTTACGACTCCTCAGCGTCTCGGGATGCTCGCCGCCGAGTATACGCTGCCGCATGTCGACAACCATTCGCAGTACGTTCTCAGCGTCGCCGTACCGCCCCTCATCAAGGAGCAAATCGCCGATCGCGTGCTGCACTTCAGCCCAGCTTTCGGGACTGCTCTGGCGGTCCGTCAGTGTCTCCGCCTCACGGAAGTGTTCCATGGCGCTGTTGAACTGAAAACGCTTCTGTGCGGAGAAGCCGGCCAGTTCCAACGCCTGCACGACCTCCCTTGGTTTTGGCGATCCGGCCTTTTGCGCCTTTTCGACGGCTTGCAAAGACCATCGCTCAGATTCAGCGTAATCCTTCGAAACATATGCAGCGTTCGCACGCTGGTAGCTCGTTGCCTCCGGCGCGCGCTTCAAATCGTCAGCAACTTGTGGCATCTTTTCGCGCAGGAGCTTTGAATCAACATGAAGCTGCTTGCCAAGTTCGGCATAGACCCGTTCCTGCAGCGCGGCTGGATCTTCTTCCGATTGAGACTGGCGCACCTGGGCTTCGACATGCGGATAATTCATAATGCCCTGCCGTAGCTTGGCCATTTCTTCTGTCATCGCGACAACGGCCTGCTCCGTCTCTCCCACGCGTTGCGTTGTTTGCCGCTGGCCATGTAGGAGCCAGATCCCTAACGCTACGCTAACGATCAGGAGGACCGCGACGCCCGCGGCCCATTGTCTTACGCCGCGGCGAAGACGGACGAGATCGTCGCGGAGTTTGAGGACGCTTGCCTCCAATGCCGCACTGCTGTTGAGCGGATGAAAGAGGTGGGCGTCGGCTTGTAATCGGCGGCGATACGCGCCTTGCAAATCGCGCAACTCTGTGGGCTCGTCGCCGCACGCGTCGACCGGGAACTCTTCGTCGATGAAAAGGTACCAAACTTTTTTGCCGCGCTGACGCGCATACAAAGTCTCGTATTGCGTGTAGCTCACGCGGCCGAACTGCTCGTCAGTAGTTGGCGGCTCCGCACCGTAGCATTGACCTACAAGCTGAACGACTCCTTTGCATTGATCGATCTGCTGGCGCAACATCGCGCGAAGGTCGCCCCCTTCGGTCCCGAAAACGTCCTGCCACACAGGCTGGTAACCAAGAAAGGTCAGCGTGTTCGCCACGAGCTGCCGAGCGCTCCTCAGCTCGCGGCTGACGGCTGAAATAAAAATGAACGGAAGAGCCGACACGTCATAAATCGACTACCAAGTTCCGCGCGGTCTGGCAAGGCCCCGAGCGGCAAAAAGCGTGCCGCGGCGCCCACGTAAAATGTTCTTGTCAAGTCGCTACACTCGAAATATAAAAAAATCCCCCTATGAATATACGTACCCTGAAAGCGTCGTCGTTGCTAATGGCTGGGGCGATCTTCGCCACCGGATGTGCTGAACTTAGCCCTGAGGGAAACGCCGGCGTTGCCGGCGTCTTGGGAGGCACGATCGCGCGAGCTTCCGGCATGAGCGCGAGTCAATCTATCGCGACTGGCGCTGTGATCGGAGTCGTGACCTACATCATCGCCAAACACCAGGCCACTGAACGCCAACGGCGAATTGCCGAAGAACGTGCGCGACGGGCTTACGCGCAAATGTCCGCAACACGAAAGGCAAATTTAAAGACGAAAAAAGTGCGTTACATCGCGGTTGACACAGAGAAGAACGAGCGCACCTCTCCTAACGCGAAGAAAACCGTTATGATCTGGGACACGGAAACGCAAACGGTCGCCGGTAACAACGCCTATGATGTGCAAAGCCCACCGCGTGAGGGTGCCACTGCAAAGTTCGATACATATTCCGCGGAATATGTTGGCTCTGGGACATGATAGTCGCGGAAAACTCGCGAGCGTGTGGTTTATTCCGTCATGGCGCGAGCACGCCACTAGCGGGCTGACGACAGCCCAGCACCTTTTGTATCCTCGGGCACGATGCCGGCCCGGTTCCCCCAGCAGTCCGCGCGCGCTCGGGCAAAATCTTGCGGTGCACACTGGCGGATAGCACTAACATCCACGACGGACGATTACTCTTATGAGCTGAAGTATTTCCAGAAACGGCACCTGCCAACCTTCATCGAAGGTATCGGCACCAGGCAGCGGCTCTTGGATTATGTCACCGAGTATTGGTTGTCCGGCGAGCGGAGCTGGGTCGGCGACGCAGCCACGACTGATAGCCCCGTGATGGAAAATAGGGTTATGATAGAGTTTTGTCTTCAGAGCTTGCTAGTTCTTCGCGCCTTCGAGTTCGTTGGCGAGCGCGGTGGCCTCGTACACTTTGCGCAACGCTTCGCTGATCGCCGCGGAATCCACTGACACCGCCCGCGCTTGTTTGTCCGTGTACAAAATGTCGAGCGCGAGCGACTGAATGTTGCCGTCGAAGATGATACCGACAAATTCGTTCGCTTTGTTCACGACCGGGCTCCCGCTGTTGCCGCCGATGATGTCGGCCGTGCAGAGAAAATTAAACGGCGTCTCCAGGTTGAGTTTCGATTTCCGCTCGATCCAACGCGGCGGCAGATCGAACGGCGGTTGGTTGTTGTGCTCGGCGGAGCGCTGGTAAAGGCCGGCAAAATTCGTAAACGGCGGCACGGGCTTTCCGTTTTCTTCGTAACCGCGCACGGTGCCGTAGGAGAGCCGCAGCGTGAAAGTGGCGTCGGGATAAGTGCTCGTGCCTTCGATCGCGAAACGCGCCTTCGCGATTTCGCCGTAGGCCTGCTGTTTAATCTCGTCCTGCGATTCGAAGACTGTGCGCGCCGCACGCGCCGGAGCGT
The DNA here is from genome assembly GCA_035937255.1 of Chthoniobacterales bacterium. Taxonomy (GTDB): domain Bacteria; phylum Verrucomicrobiota; class Verrucomicrobiia; order Chthoniobacterales; family UBA10450; genus JACCXL01. The sequence continues at coordinate 3,510 of DASYVG010000167.1, forward strand.
CGATCAGGCGCGCCAGTTCGATCATCGGATCGTGCGCGGCCGCGACCGCCGCGGCACCGCTGGCGTAGAGCTGCTTGCGCACGCCGACGTCCTTCAGTTTTGTCCCTTGCACGACTTCGGCGGCACGATCAGCCGGCGATTTTCCGGCGAGAACTTTTTGCACGAGTGGATCATCGGGACCGAAACGCGCGGTCATGTCCGTGAGCGAATCGGTCAGCGTGGCTTGCTCGACGTCGTCATGCACGGGCTCGCTGGAAAACAGATCGAGCTCAAATGATTCGCGATTGCTGTCGCGGAATTCGGGGAAGCGTTC
>DASYVG010000168.1:0-2265 GCA_035937255.1 Chthoniobacterales bacterium
CTCGGTGATTTGAAAGAGCAGAGCGCGAAACTAAAAGCGCAGTGGCAAAACGAAAAGGGAGAGATCGACAAAGCGCGCAGGCTCCAGGAAGAGCTCGAATCACTCAAGACGCAGCTCGAACAGGCCCAACGCCGCGGCGAGCTCCAACGTGCGAGCGAAATTCAATACGGACGTATCCCGGAAATAACGAAGCACCTGAACGAACATAACGCGAAGCTCAGCCAGCTCCAGACAAACGGCCAGATGTTGAAGGAGGAGGTCACCGAAGAAGACATCGCGCAGGTCGTTTCGAGCTGGACACATATTCCCGTCTCGCGCTTACAGGAAGGAGAACGCCAGAAGCTGGTCAAACTGGAGGAGCATCTACATCAGCGCGTAATCGGGCAGGACGTAGCCATCAAGGCGGTGTCGAACGCGGTGCGGCGCGCACGGGCTGGTTTGCAGGACGAGAATCGGCCGATTGGCTCTTTCATCTTTCTCGGACCAACCGGTGTCGGCAAGACAGAGCTATCGCGTGCGCTGGCCGAATTCCTCTTCGATGACGAGAACGCCATGATCCGTATCGACATGAGCGAATACATGGAGAAACACACCGTCGCGCGGCTGATCGGCGCTCCTCCGGGTTACGTCGGCTACGAGGAAGGCGGTCAGCTCTCGGAATCGGTCCGGCGCAAGCCGTACTCCGTCATTTTGTTCGATGAAATCGAAAAAGCGCATCAGGACGTTTTCAATGTGTTGCTGCAAGTGCTGGACGACGGCCGGATCACGGACGGGCAGGGGAGGACCGTCGATTTCAAGAATACCGTGATCATCATGACCTCCAATATCGGCTCGCAGTTCATTACCGAGGAATCGTCGAGCGAAGAGCGCGCGCGTCTTGTGATGGAAGCGCTCCGCCAGCATTTTAGGCCGGAGTTTCTCAACCGCGTCGATGAGATCATCATTTTCGATCGACTGAATGCAGAAGAGCTGAAGCAAATCGTGGAGATTCAATTGCGGCGACTCGTTAGGCGGCTGGAGAAACAAAAGATTACCCTGGCATTGAGTGACGCGGCCAAAACCTTAATTGCGCGCGCAGGCTACGATCCGATTTACGGTGCGCGGCCCCTCAAACGTGCGATCCAGCGGAATATTCTTGATCCGCTCAGTCTTGAGCTGCTCGAGGGAAAATTTGGCGAAGGCCAGACGATTCGGGTCGACGCAGACGGCGAGCGTTTAACCTTCGAAGCGGCGGCCGCCATTCCAGTCGTCAAGTGACCCAGCGCCCGGAAAATCTGTCGGCTCAACAGTATCCGCTTCGCACTCGGTTTGGATATCCGCCGCAATGTCGTGGCGAGCGGAAATCCAGTGGTCCATGCGGCGGTGCTCGGCCTTCGTTGTTTGAACGCGGCAGCCTGGCCGCTGTCTGATTACGGATTATGACTAAACAACTCGCAATTGGAGCAGCGGTCGGGCTGCTCGCGGCAGGATCCGTGTTCGCTGGCAATCAGGCAGGATGTTGCGCGCAGCAAGCTAGCAATAGCAGCAAGAAAGAATGCGCCGATTCCTACGCGAAGCTGAACCTGACGCCCGAGCAGAAAGCGAAGCTCGATACGTTGCAGGCCAAATGCGACAAGGCCGGCTGCACGAAGGAAAGCATGGCAGCATTCTTGAAAGGCGCCAAAGGCGTGCTTTCACCGCAGCAATACGCCACGCTCGAAGCTGAGTGCCACTCGCACCAATCGAAGCGCGGCGCATAACGACGATTTCGGCACAAAAACTCGGGGAGTTTTGCGCGAGCGGAGGCCACCACCTCCGCTCGTTTTGCGTAGCTACGACGCTTCCGTGGAAGTGGCGTAATAGCGTCCGCGTCTACGCGGATTGGCGAGGGAACGCGCCTAACGAACTGTTTTTTCCAGTAAATCCGCAAGGCGCCAGCCGGCTTTCTGCAGTTCCAAACCGACCACTCGCGCGGCCCAAATCTCGTAGGAAACGTGGTCCACCGACGGTTTCTCCACAGCATTTCCCGCTGCGACGGTGCGGTCCTCTTCCTGTCGCGCCGCGACATGATCGAACTGCAGTCGTTCGTGTGCCTCCCGCGCAAGTGGCAAAATTTCGTTCGCCCAGGTCTCCGCGTATTCATGCAAAGAGACACCGGCCGGAAGTCGCCAATCCTTCGGTTCCCGCGTAGCGAATCGGGCGACGAGCTCGCTCTTCGCGGCGTCCATGCGCGCGCGACGTTCCTCTTTCGGCATCGTATCACGTAGCTGCGGGAGATTCGCCAGG
>DASYVG010000169.1:0-2670 GCA_035937255.1 Chthoniobacterales bacterium
GAAACCTAGAGAAAAAACGAAGGCGATTCCAGCGAGCACGTCGCACCACTTGTCCAGACCCGCTCCCATTGCCGACTCCAGATATTTCGCGCGCGCGATCTCGCCGTCGCAGCCGTCGAGAACGCTATAGGCTTGATACAGCAGCGTGCCGACCATGAACCCGGCCCGATCGCCACGCGCGAGGAAAAAACAGCCAATGGCGGCGATCGGTGTGATCGCAACCGTCCACGCCGTCGGAGACATTCTGGTGCGGAGCAGGAGGCGCGTCACCTGGCGGGAGATCGGGCGATTCAGGTAACGGGAGACCAGCCCGTCTTGCGGTTTTGTCATGGACTGCAGGAACCAACGCTCAGCAGCTGGAAGATCGCCTTCCGTTTGCAAGATTCGGACACCACGATGCGCATCTGAGGCTGCTCGTTCAGCTGCCATGCGCGCTTCGTCCCACTTCTCTGTTGCAGTGGTCGCCGGATTGCGCGATCGATCGATCAGCTCGTCGATGGCGGATCGAGTGAGGAGCATGTTCGTCGATATCGCCAGATCATAAATTGCGGTTCCACGATGGACGTCCGCGTCCTCGCTCCTGATCCGAAATGCGACGAACCTCGAGTCGTGCGGCACCCAACGGTCGCGCAAAGGAATGGCGGGGTCCCAAGCTAGCGCGCACAGCAGCGGCTGCGACGGCCGGTGACGCCTTGCGTATTCGCCAAAGGCGAGAGCTATCCGATCGAGCTGACGTAACCCTGCTATTTTCCAGTTGGCGGATTCGCTGGCCAGAATTAGCACGTTGCGAATTTTTGCCATCGTCATATTTCCGCTGGTGAAGCGGCAGCGATCTCTCGTCGATAAATCCGATACGTTTTGTATCGTTTCGCGCCGAGCGTTTCCAGCAACCGGTTCACCATGTGATTCGTCTCTAGAGTAAGACTGAGTTCTCCCGAGAAACCGCGCTTGATCACGGCATAATCGATCACCTTCAAGATCATCATCTCGGCGATGCCATAGCGGCGGAATTTCTCGACGACGCCCAGCGCGACTAACCGTCCCGTCCGGATACGGTTTTTGAGGTAAAGCAACTTCGCCAATCCGATCGGAAGTCCGAAGCGCGTCAGGCGTCCGTTCAGATGCCGGAGCGCAACGTTGATGTCGGGCACACCGATGATGAATCCAATCGGTTCACCGCCGATCTCGGCAATCAAGGTGGTCTCCGGAACGACGATCGGTTTCAGCTCTTTGGCCAGATGCTCGAACTCCCGTTCGGTGAACGGGACATAGCCCCAGTTTTTTTCCCACGCCTGGTTGTAGACGCTTCTGATCCGTTTCGTTTCATTCTGAAAATCTTTCAGGTTAACGGGACGGATCTGGACGCGGTGCCGCTTTTTCATTGCTTCGGACAACCTCCGCAAACGCGTGAGCGACTCACCCGGATCCGAAAACCACCACGCATATAGATCCATCGCTTTGCGGAACCCGCAGCTCTCGATCAGCGCGCTGTAATACGGCGGATTGTGCGACGTCAGAAGCGCCGGCGGATGCTGGAAACCGTCGATCAATAATCCACAAACATAGTTCGTCGAATAATCGATCGGGCCAATGATCTCCGTACGGCCGCGGGCGCGCAGCCAATCGGAGGCGGCATCGAAGAGCGCTTGCGCGACCAGCCGATCTTCAATCGTTTCGAAAAGGCCGAAGCAACCGACATTCGATCGATGGACGGCGTTGTAGTTCGGATCATCGCTCGCCATGATCCGCCCGACGATCTTCCCATTGCGACGCGCGAGAAAAATCGCAGCGTCTCCGTGTTCATAAAACGGATGCTTCTTCCGATCGAGAAACTCCTTCCGTTCAAGCAGCAGCGGCGGCACCCAGGCCGGATCGCCTCTGTAAATGTGCCATGGGAACTTAATGAACTGATCACGCTCACGCGCTGAGGCAACCGGCGTCACTTCAATGTCGCTCATCTGCGCTGCGTCGGTCAGGCGAGCACGTGTGCTGGCCGCTCCGCTGACGGCCGGAGCACGCTCGCAATCTGCTCGTGCCGGGCGACCACATAAAAAAGCAACGCGTTAAAGACCGTGAGCTCGAGGACGAAGAACCAGACGGGATGACCCAAAAGCAGGAGCGCAAACAAACATAACATCCGCGTGTTCGTAGTCAGAACACTGAGCCATTTCGTGAGGGGTTTTGCGGAAGCGCGATAGTCTTCCGAGAAAGAGGGCGGCACGCCGTCGCGGAATTCTGCGCTGGCGGCCAGGTGCAGTTCCCGTATGGCCGGGGAGAGTCTTTCCTGCGCGAGCGTGTAGTTCAGATAGAGGCCCTGCAGAAGTTTTCTGAGCGGCCGGACGCGCCAACTCATCCCGCGATAGGCGCGGCCGATGGTTTCTGCCGAATCAAGTTCCACGCGCGGTTTCCCGAGCACGAAGTGTAGGTAACCGTTTCGGAAATAATCGGCCGCGGCACTTTGCAACGAGTGACTGATTCCCGCCGCGAGAGCGAGAAGGCAAACCCATGACGTGCCTCCGGCGGAAATGTAGCGAAGGCAAAGATGCACGTAAACGCTCAGGAAGACGAGGTGGTCCGCCAGCCCGTCCAGCATTCGTCCGAACCGCGTTCCCTGATTCGTTAGGCGAGCGAGCTGGCCATCCGCGTTGTCGAGCGCGTTGGCACAGACGT
>DASYVG010000170.1:0-3740 GCA_035937255.1 Chthoniobacterales bacterium
TGATGGAGATCGCCGCGAAATGCCCCGTTCATCGGACGCTCACATCCGAGATCGACATCAGGCTCCGCCCTGCTCAGGCATCATCTCCGTCCTGATTCACGGCTGCCAGCCAGGCCGGGCCGATCAACGCGTCGCTCCTAAACGAAGGCCCACAGCAGCAAACAATCCGGAATCGGGTTCGAAAATTTGCCGCGGACAGGTACGACGTTGCATACGACAACATCCCGTCGAGAGTGCGGCCGATGAGTGCAGTGAAAACGCAAAGCGTTGTAGTCTACACTGCTGTCGAGGACAGCAGAGAAGCGGGTCGCTCTGTAGGAAAGCAGATCTCAAAGGGTTTGGGAGGCGCGGCGCCGGACGCAGTGATCTTGTTTGTCTCGCCGAAGTATGACGCCACGATGCTGGTTGAATGTGTGAGCGAGGGATGCGCCGCAAAATTTATTGTCGGCTGTTCGTCGGCCGGAGAATTTACGAGCGATACGCACGGGGAAGGGAAAACGTGCGCAGTCGCGATCCGTTCGTCGCACCTTCAGTTCGCGGTTGGCATCGGCCATGGCATCAGCACTGACCGTCGCAAAGCGGCCGAAGAAATGGTGCGTGATTTTCGCTGCGGCAAAGAGGGATCGAACGAATACTGTTCGGCGCTTATCCTGACCGATGCGCTCGCCGGCCATGCCGACGAGCTGATCGAAGAGCTGACCTTAAAAACGGGTGGTAGTCACCAGTTCTTCGGCGGCGGCGCCAGCGACGACGCGAACTTCCGCCGAACGCAGGTGTTCGCCGGGAAACAGATCGCGAGTGATGCGGCCGTCGCCTTGGAAATCATTTCCGAGAAACCGATCGGGATCGGGGTGCGCCACGGATGGACTCCGGCGACTGCTCCCATGCGCGTGACGGATTCACGCGGCGCGACCCTCGTCAGTCTGAACGCTTCGCCGATCCTGGACGTTTTTCACGAACACGCCCGGAGCACGGATCAGACTTTCGACGAAAAAGATCCAATGCCGTTCTTTTTGCACAACATTTTTGGCATCGACACGGGCGATGGCTTCAAACTGCGGGTCCCGCTCACCGTTAATCCGGATGGTTCAGTCGTGTGCGCCGCAGAGATTCCGAACGGCGCCGCGGTCTGCATCATGAGCACCGATTCCGCCTCGGCACGGGAAGCGGCGGCGAATGCAACCCGCGCTGCGGTCGAGCAATTACACGGGCACCAGCCGGGTGTTGCCCTATTCTTCGATTGTGTCGCCACACGGCTGCGGATGGGCCGGGACTTTGGCAACGAACTGGAAGCCCTGAAGGAGGTTCTCGGGGAGACACAGTTCGCCGGTTGTAACACGTATGGACAAGTCGCCAGAACGCCAGGGCAATTCAACGGCTTCCACAACTGCACGGCCGTCGTTTGCGTCCTCCCGGCGTGAACGGAAATCCGCTCCCGGCGGGCGTCTGCTTTCGCTCGTCGCCGCGCTGACGCAGCCGGAGAACCGGATCTCCGCGGTCAAGGCTCTGGCCGCGCATGCCGGCGCGAAAGAGTTGCTTATCCTTATACCCGATCGCGAACTCGGCGTTTTGCTTCCGGCTCCAGGATTTCAACAGACGCTTTCGGATCCGAAACACTGGCGCCAGTTTTTGGATCGGTGCGTGGAAAAATCGTTTTATCAAGGCGAGCTCTCTTTCCCGACCGCGAAATCAACGATGACCGCGACAGGGTTGGCGGCGGAAGGTGGATCGGTCGTCGTTTTCCTCGGTGGCGATCACCGCATGGACGAAGCCATAGACATCAGCCTCCTCCTCCCTATCGTGGCCGCCGCTTTTGAAGGAGAGCGCATCGCAGCAGTGCATGAAGCCAAAGCCGCTGTCGCCAGACAGATGGCGACGCAGGCGAAGCTGCTGGCTGATTCGCTGGACAAAGCGCGCAACGAACTTAGACAAACGCTCGCGGAAGCGCGCAGAGCCAATGCTGCCAAAGACCGGTTTCTCGCCGTCTTGAGTCACGAACTCCGCACGCCCTTGAATCCCGTCCTCATGGCGGCGAGCGCGATGGAGACCGACCCGAATTTACCCGCGGAGATCCGCGCGGACATCTCGATGATCCGGCGCAACGTCGAGTTGGAAGCCAGATTAATCGACGACCTTCTGGATCTCACGCGAATTTCCAACGGCAAGATCCAATTATGTCGCAAAGTGATCGACGCACATGAATTGCTCGAAGAGGCGATGATTGTAGTGCGCGGTGATCCTTCCCTTTCGCAGCCGGAAATTGTGCTGGAGCTAACCGCCACAAATCGCTGCATCAACGGTGATCCGGCGCGCATTCAGCAGGTGTTCTGGAACCTGATCCGGAATGGCGTGAAGTTTACGCCGGCCGACGGAAAGGTTACCGTGCGCACGGAAGATGCAGGGCGTGACCGTTTGCGCGTTGAAGTTACAGACACTGGAATCGGGATCGAGGCGTCGACCTTGCAAAAGATTTTCAACGCGTTTGAACAGGGCGAAACGGACATTAATCGGATGTTTGGCGGGCTGGATGCTCGTCGACATGCACGGCGCGTCGCTCCAAGCGGAAAGTGAAGGTGTGGGCAAAGGAGCTTCCTTTATTCTCGAGTTCGCCGCTGTCGAACGCGGGACGGCGCCCGAATCCGCTGCTGACTTGCCGGCCGCATCGGATCGTCGCCGCCTCCTGCTCGTTGAAGATCACGCGACGACGGCTGCCCTGATGGCGCGATTGTTGCGAAAGCGTGGCCATGAAGTGGTTCTTGCGCACACCAAGGCCGACGCAGTCGCGTTCGGGCTCGACCAGAGATTCGATATCGTCATCAGCGATCTTGGTCTGCCCGATGGCAACGGCTACGAAGTGATGGAAGCGCTCAGAAAAAGTCCTGGCGTGGTCGGGATCGCTCTCAGCGGTTACGGGATGGATGCCGACGTCGCGTTGAGTGCGAAGGCCGGCTTCCAGTTTCACCTCACGAAGCCGGTCGACGCGCAAAAGCTTTACCAGACTATCGAGCAAATTGCGTCGGCTCAGCGCGCCTAGGCTACTTGCCGAGAAATTTCGGCAACGACGCGCTATCGCAGATGAGCACTATTTACGACTGAGAAACTCAAAGCAGCGCGGCGTGGAACTTCTCCGTCTGCTAAAAGTCCGGGGTGAGGCCGCAGTTTTCGATTTCCATGACTTCGCGTTCGGGATTTCCTTCGCCCTCTTGCGGCCGAGCTCGGGATAGTTTCCCAAAGTCGCCGCGAACGCCTGGGAACGCACTACGGAGTCAGGAAGATTTTCCCGGTGTAGGGGTCCTTGACGGCAGTTCCGCTCGGGAAACCGCGGATGTCGACGTAACCGCCACCGGGTGAATACGGGCTAACGACAAAACCTGGCCGGCTCGGAACCGGTACTCCATAAGGCAAATCGGCTCGTGCAACCTGAGCGGGAGGAACGCCGGAAGCGGGGCGCTCCGTTACGACCTTCGGCGGCTCGGCACTTGGCGGCGTCTCCACAGCTGGTTGCGGACCCTTCGTCGCCCCCGGCGCGCCGCGATCATCGTCGGCGCTACGATTTGTATCGTCCGCAGCGGTACCCTGAGCGCTGCTCTTTCGGGTCGTCCGCCGCGGGACCGGAGTGTGGTGAGGGTGAGTAATCGAGCGACCGATACGCTTTAGAAAATCAAAGGGACCGGCTGCCGCCGGCTGGGCGCTCAGCGTCGAGCCGATGAGGCAAATTACCAATATGGATATCCTGGACA
>DASYVG010000171.1:0-1644 GCA_035937255.1 Chthoniobacterales bacterium
ATCTTTCACACTTTGGTGTGACGGCGCCGCTATATATAACGTGCAAGTCGGCCGTCTCTGCCCCGCGCTGCCGAATCACATCCGCGTTACCGTCGGCACCAAAGCCGAGATGGAAACCTTGTTCTCCCCGTTCCGAAGAAAGATCGCCCAAAGCACGGCTCCGTTCTAGCTACCGCGCGGCTTCACTCGCGGCGTGCCGCCGCTCGGGCGTGATCGCGTCGGCTAACGCGGCGTTTCGTAGGGAGGCTCGTCCGTTGCGATCGGAGTGGTCTGCGCGAATGGATTGACCAGATTGAACATGAGGGCAGCCGTCGCGGCGCCGACGAAATTTGCCACCAGATAAATCCAGAGGTTGGCCCAGCTTGAAATACCCAGGATTGAAATCCCTACAGCGACCGCGGGATTGAACGCGCCGCCAGAAATGTCGCCAACCGCGAACGCTCCGGTCATCACCGTCATGCCGATGGCCAGACCATAGAAAGAGTTGCCGGAAGTCCCTTCAGCCGTCGCCGCGTTCAGTACCACGAACGCGAGCGCGAAAGTAAAAAGGAACTCCGCCAGCAGCGCCGGACCGACCCTTGGGACGATCGTCGTCACGTCGACGCCGGCACGGAAGAACTTCACCGTTGCGGCGGCCGCCAGCGCGGCAAGGAGTTGCGCAACAATGTAAGGAATTACGTCGACGGTCTTGACCCGGCCTCTGATCCAGACGGCGAGCGTCACGGCCGGATTGTAGTGGGCGCCGGAGATGTGGCCACCAGCGTAGATCATTACCATCAGCGCAGCACCGATGGCGAGCGGTGCGATCACTCCCGCACCGGCGCCGATTCCGGTGCATCCGATCGTGAGGACAAGGAAAAATGTGCCAATGAATTCGGTGATGTATTTATTCATAGAGTTAGGTCTGCGAGGCGTTGGGCAGGCCAATGCAGCTGCAATTCCATGTTCCCGCCACCGGACGCCGCGGATCCCATTACGGTTTGGAGGATTGTCCCTCCCAATCCGCCGCCGAGGATCCCGGCAATGGAATTCCCGACCGGGCCGAGGCTGTTATCTTTCATCGCTAAGCCGGCGACGTTGCCGCCGACAGCACCGCTGACTGCTTCAATAATAAGGCTAACGATGTTCATAGGTTGATGTTTGTGTATGAAAACGAGCGATGGGCTAAACGAGCGCAGACTGCGCCGATGAATGTCGCTCGGCAATAATAAACATTCCGTCGGCCTGCAAATGTCGCGTCACACCCACAATGTCCGATCCAGTGTGCGGTACTGAATCGCTTCGCTCACGTGCTCTGCGCAGATCGCGTCGGCTGATGCTAGATCAGCGATGGTGCTCGCGGCTTTCAAAATCCCGATCGTAAGCGCGCGTTGCGGTTAAGCTCGCTCATGGCGATGCGATTCAGCTTCTGCGAATCGGAATCGAGTTTGCAGCGCGATTTAAATCGGTTCGTGGTCGCGCGCGGGTTGCGGGTTGTTTTCGGATCATTGGGAAATCGCGCTTGCCGCCGTCACAACCGCTAAGCCAGAGCACTCGTCAGCGGCGAGCTCGATGCGATGGGCTATAAGTCATTTCCATCGCAGGCGACCTTCATCACGCTCGACTACAAACTGCCGCTCGTCCCGCTTATCAAAACCCTGCGAT
>DASYVG010000172.1:0-2920 GCA_035937255.1 Chthoniobacterales bacterium
GAAGAAACACTTTTCCGCGGATTAATCCTGGGCGTCCTGCTCCGCGGCATATCGAAGGCTGCTGCGATTTTCCTTACCTCAGCGCTGTTCTCGGTCTTACATTTTTTGAAGGCGCCGGAAAACACGAACGCCGTTGTCACCTCGATGAGCGGATTTGTTTCAATCGCGAACGCCTTTGGGCAATTCGGTCAGCCGCTGCTCCTGCTGGCTGGCTTCTCGACACTGTTTTTGATCGGCTGGATCCTGGCGGATGCGCGTGTCCGCGCGCAATCGCTGTGGTTGCCGATCGGCTTGCATGCGGGCTGGATCTTCGCGAATGGCGTTTTCAATAACATCGCTCATCGCGAGATGGTGATTCTTCCCTGGCTCGGCAAGAATCTCCTCGTGGGCCTGATTCCACTGGGCGTCGGATTCATCACATGGGCACTGGTTCGAGCCTGGCTTCATTATGTCACCGCCGAAACTTGAACCGTGGAGCGGGCTGGTCTCGCTCTTCTACCCATCGCTTTGTCCCGTCTGCACCGATGCAGTCAATCCGCACGAATATCTCTGTGCCACCTGCAGAAGCAAAGCGACACGAATCGCGCCCCCATTTTGCGCCAAATGCTCCGAGCCTTTCGCCGGATCGATCACTGGGCCTTTTACCTGCGCGAACTGCGCGCATCGCATCATGCATTTCGATGCTGCCGTCTCGGTCTACCGCAGTCGCGGCCTGGTCCGTAAACTGGTGCACGAGTTTAAGTACGGCCGCCAGCGGCAGCTGCGCCATGTGATCGGCGGCTGGCTCGTCGAAGCAATGGAGGACCCTCGACTGGACGGCCGTCGCTTCGATGTCGTCATTCCGGTGCCATTGCATTCCGCGCGTCAACGTGAGCGTGGGTTCAATCAGGCCGAACTCCTCGCCGAAATCTTTTGCGCCACGCACCATTTGCAGCTGGCGTGCATCCTGGACCGCATCCGTTATACCATGACGCAGACCGCCTTCGACCGGACCGAACGCATGGAAAATTTGCACGATGCCTTCCGTTTACGAAAAAACGCGGACGTGCGAGGATTGCACGTGCTTCTGATCGACGACGTCCTGACCACCGGCTCCACGCTCAGCGAATGTGCGCGCGTGCTCAAGGCTGCCGGCGCCGTGACCGTGCACGCCGCGACCGCAGCTCGCGCCTGATTTCCATGGCTATCTTCAAGAAACCGGCTCTGCGCATTCCGGGGCGGAAGAAGCGCGAGATGCCCCAAGGTTTATGGCAGAAATGTCCGGGCTGCTCGGAGGTTGTGCACGAGATCGAACTGGCCCAAAGCCACCGCGTCTGTCCGCGGTGCGATTATCATTTTTCCCAATCGGCCAAGGATCGCGCGGAGAACCTGCTCGATCCGGATACGTTCGTGGAGCGGGACGCGGATCTGCGTTCCCTCGACACGCTTCGTTTTCAGGGCATGGCCAGTTACGAAGACCGATTGCGCAAATATCAGGATAGCACCGGACTGGTGGACGCCGTCCTGAGCGGATCTGGCAGGATCGAAGGAACCACCGTCGCGATCGCGATCATGGATTTCGCTTTTCTCGCTGCCACGATGGGCTCCGTGGTGGGCGAACGCATCACGCGCACGATCGAATACGGCACGGCACAGCACGCCCCGGTGATCATCATCTCTGCCTCCGGTGGGGCACGCATGTACGAGGGCATGCTTAGTTTAATGCAGATGGCAAAAACGAGCGGCGCGCTGGCCCGCCACGCGGAGGCGAGATTGCCCTACATTTCCGTGCTCACCAATCCGACGACCGCCGGTGTCATGGCAAGTTTCGCGTCGTTGGGCGACGTGATCCTGGCGGAACCTCACAGCATGATTGGATTCGCCGGGCCACGCGTTATCCGGGAAACAACGCACCAGGATCTGCCGGAAGGATTCCAAACGGCTGAGTTCCTCGAAGAACACGGTCTCATCGATGCGATCGTGCACCGCAAAAAAATGCGCGCGCAGATTGCTCAATTCCTTGCCTACTTCTCGGCCGCGGTGTCGTGACGTACCGCGAGGCGCTCGCCTGGCTTTACGCACTCCAGCGCTTCGGCATCAAGCTCGGGCTGGAAAACATCCGGCGTTTGCTCTCGGAGCTTCGGCTGCCGGATAAACGCCATCGTATTGTGCACGTCGCGGGCACGAACGGCAAAGGCTCGGTCTGCGCGATGCTCGCTTCCATTTGCGGCGCCGCCGGTCTTCGCACCGGCCTCTTCACCTCCCCTCACCTCGTTACGTTTCGCGAACGCATTCAGGCGGACGGCGAAATGATTTCCGAGGAGGACGTGGCCGCCGGCCTAACGAGCTTGCGCGCTCATCTCCGCAACTGGGATCCGCATCCGACATTTTTTGAAGTGGCCACAGCTCTCGCGCTGCAACATTTCGCGAACGCGCATTGCGATGTTGTGATTCTCGAAACCGGATTAGGTGGACGACTTGACGCCACGAACGCCGTGCACCCGGCGGTATCCGTGATCACACCGATCGATTTGGACCATCAGGTTTGGCTCGGCGACACGATCGAAGAGATCGCGGCGGAGAAGGCGGGAATTATCAAGCGCGCCACGCCGGTTGTTTCCGCGCCGCAGCGCGCGGAGGCCGAGCGGATCATCCGAGAGCGTGCGGCCGAACGCAGCGCGCCGCTCACGATCGCGGGGGAACAGTACGGAGGAGAGATTACATTAGCAGGGGCTCATCAGAGGCGGAATGCTGCTCTCGCGATCGAAGCTTTGCGCGCAGCTGCGATCGCGGTCGATCAGAAGGCGATCGAGCGCGGACTCGCGATGGTGAGGTGGCCGGCGCGGTTTCAGCGCTGGGACGAGCGCACCGTACTCGATGGGGCACACAATCCCGCAAGTGCCCGCGTCCTCCGACAGACGTGGCGGGAAATTTTCGGAGA
>DASYVG010000173.1:0-9495 GCA_035937255.1 Chthoniobacterales bacterium
GACAACGTTCTAATCGGCGGGTTCATCCTCCAGGGAAGCAATCCGAAGAAAGTGATCATCCGCGCGCTTGGTCCTTCCACGGGAATCGTGGGAGCGCTGGCGAATCCGAAGATCGAGCTGCGCGCCGGCGACGGCAGCCCAATCACCTCAAACGATAACTGGAAGATCAACGCTCAGACCGGGGTGTCGCAAGAGGCTGCCATTCGCGCGACAACAATCCCGCCGTCCAACGACTTGGAATCGGCGCTCATCGCGACCCTGCCCGCAAATAACAGCGCTTACACCGTGATCGTGAGCGGAGCGGACGGCGGAACAGGTATTGGACTCGTGGAGGTTTATGATTTGGACCCGCCCGGTCCGAACATCAGCAAGCTGGCGAACATCTCCACTCGTGGGTTCGTCGGAACGAACAACAATGTTTTGATTGGAGGCTTTATCATTTCGGGACCGCAGACCAAAACGGTGGTTATTCGCGCGCTTGGTCCTTCGCTTGCAAATCAGAACGTACCCGGTCCGCTCGCGAATCCGACGCTGGAATTGCGTAATGGCAACGGAGATCTGCTCCAGTCGGATGACAACTTCAATAACCCCCCGCCAGGCTCCGATAATACTCAAATCTACACATACAGTCTGCAGCCGCCGAACGCTATGGAATCTGCGCTTGCTCCTGTGCTTGCCCCTGGCGCTTACACGGCCATTGTCCGCGGAGTCAACAACACCACCGGTATCGCTTTGATCGAGGCCTACGGAGTGTTGTAACAGCGTGCGGTGCTTTTGGGGACCGCGAGAGACGAGCTTTCAGCGCTCGTTAGCGTCGCGGTTTTCTTCCGCTACTTGCTCCGCCACTCGTGGTGTTTGTTTCGCGGCCGGGGCGACCGGAGCTTTCACATCCGCAACCTGCTCCCGGTTAACTGCGGCGGCCTTACGCCTCGCGTTTTTGATCGGGCGAGACAAAGGCGGCGCAGGCTGCTCGTTTTTGTAGGCGACGAACGCGGTCGCGAGGCCGAGAACCAGGAGAATGGCGGACACGCGCATGTTGTTTCGAGAGAGCATAGGATGCGCCACACGCTTCGCTGGTCATTGCTGATAGGCGGCGCCGATGGTAGGTAGGATTGTGAACGCAATCCGCGCGATCACCGCGCTTGCGCTGGTGGGTTCGATCGCTCTCCCACACCCTAGTCCCGCTCAGACATATCGGGGTCGAGAGCTTGTTCACGCGGAGGTCGTCGCGAACACAACCGCGGTGGTTCCCGCCCGGAGTTTTACGGTAGGCCTTCTTCTGCAAATGGCGCCCGGCTGGCATACGTATTGGAAGTTTCCTGGAGACGCGGGCATTCCGACGGAGATCAAATGGAACCTGCCCGCCGGCTGGAGAGTCGGCGAGCTACGCTGGCCTATTCCGCTAAAGCTGAAAGAGCCTGGCGACATCGAGATTTACGGTTATCACGACGAGGTACTCCTTACTCAGGAAATCACCCCGCCGGCACAGTTGGCGGAGACAAGCGTGAAGCTCGCCGCCGAAGCGAGCTGGTTGGTCTGCGAGAAAATTTGTATTCCAGGCAGCGCCTCTGTGCAGCTCGAACTGCCGGTTGGCCAAACCAGCACAGCGGCCAAGAGCGAATTGTTCGGGCGCTTTGCGAGACTGAGCCCGCAACCCTGGCCGGGCGATAACCTTTCGACTGCGAATTGGAAACGCTCCGGAACAAATCTCGAGCTGGCGCTTACGGGTCCGGGGTTCGACTCCAATTCTGCAGCGGATTTTTTTCCCATACCGCCGCCGAGTATCGTTGTCGGGCATCCCGTGATTGCGGCACGCGCTCCCGGCAGAATCGATTTTCGAGTTCCGCTTGAAACCAGCGACGCCGGGGCATCTTCGATCGATGGATTGGTCGTTCTCGGTGACAAGGCAAACCGGCGCGCGTGGACGCTTCCCGCTTCGCACAGAGTCATCATAAATTCCGGCGGCTCGACCAATCCAGACTCTTCCTCCGGCGGCATCCTGAGATTTCTCGTTCTCGGACTCTTAGGCGGGTTCATCCTCAATCTGATGCCATGTGTGCTCCCGGTGATTTCACTGAAGATTTTCGGGTTTGTGCAGCAGGCCGGCCAAAGCCGGAAGCGCATTCTGCGAAGCGGCCTCGCCTTTACCGCTGGAATTTTCGCGTGGTTCATCGGACTCGCGGTTGTTCTGATTCTCCTGAAAGCGGCCGGTCATCAAATTACCTGGGCGTTCCAATTTACGAATCCCTACTTCGTCCTCGTAATGAGTGCCGTTGTCCTGGTGTTTGCCCTTAACCTGCTGGGCGTTTTCGAAATCGCGCTACCGCAATCCGCGAGTCGCGCCGTGTCCGGCTGGAGTGACCACGGCGGCGAGGCCGGCTCTTTTTTCCAAGGGATGTTCGCCACCATCCTGGCCACTCCGTGCACCGCGCCCTATTTGGGGGCCGCGCTGGGCTTCGCCTTCACGCAATCCAGTGCGCTCCTCCTGCTGATGTTCGCTGCGATCGCGACGGGGATGAGCGCGCCCTACTTGATACTATGCGCGGAGCCGCGCTGGCTTCGTTTTCTGCCGAGGCCTGGCCCCTGGATGTCCCACCTTAAACAGCTCATGGGCTTCCTCCTTCTCGCGACCCTCATTTTTCTGCTCTCGGTGATTGGTGCCGAGCGTGGCCTGGGTGCGGTCATCTGGACGAGTTGCTTTCTGCTGACCCTGAGCCTCGCCTGCTGGATCAAAGGCATATGGTTGACTCCCGTTAATCCGGCGGGGACGCGCTTTGTTGCGGGATTGGTGATGGCGCTGCTGGTCGTGACGAGCGCCGCTTACTTTTTGGGGGCGAAGTTTCGTGCGACGAATGCAACCTCCGCCGAACTTACCGGGTTGGGCGATTGGAAAGCATTTACGCCTGCCACGCTGCAAGCAGAACTGGATCAGGGACGTCCGGTCTTCATCGATTTCACCGCCGCCTGGTGCATCACTTGCAAATTCAACGAAGCGACCGTGCTGGAATCAGCGGCTGTGCGCGATGCCTTTCGGCAGCGCGGCATCGTTAAATTCCGCGCCGATTGGACGAACGCTGATCCCGAGATCACAAAAATGCTGAAACAATTCGGCCGCCCGGGTGTCCCACTTTACGTGCTCTACCCGGCCGGCAGATCCTCCGAACCAATCGTGTTTCCGGAGTTGCTAACCAAACGTATAGTCTTGGACAAACTCGAAACCATAGGTCCAAATGTGGCCGCTCAATAATTTATGAAAAAAGCATCACTCCTCGCCTTTCTCGTCACCTTCAGTACGGCCGCGCTGTTCGCCGCTGACTCACCGCCGGTGGGAAGCGCCGCCCCCGACGTGTCGGTCACCGATTCCAAAGGGAATGCCCACTCGCTTTCTCAATACAAAGGCAAATACGTCGTGCTCGAGTGGTTCAATCCGGAATGCCCGTTTGTAAAAAAACATTACGGCAGCGGCAACATGCAGAAGCTGCAGGCGGAATTCACGGGCAAAGGCGTCGTCTGGCTGACAATCGATTCGTCCGCGCCCGGCACGGAAGGCAGCCTTACTCCCGAGCAGGCCAACAAAACAATGGCCGATTGGAAAACGCATTCTACCGCGCTCTTGCTCGATAGCGATGGCAAGGCCGGTCGCGCTTACGGTGCCAAGAACACTCCGCACATGTTCGTCGTCAATCCCGAGGGCAAGGTGATTTACGAAGGGGCCATCGACAGCAAGGCGTCGCCGAACCCAGCGGACATCCCCAGTTCCACCAACTACGTAAAAGCGGCGCTCGACGAATCGATGGCGGGTAAATCGGTTAGCACGCCGAACTCGCGGCCTTACGGTTGCTCGGTGAAATACGGAAAGTAAGCGCGCGAGCTACGGAGCGTTTTCGCGAAATCGCGTCGCCAGGCGCAGCAGCCAGAGCGGACTGATTCGCACCAGGATCATTCCGGCTTTCATTGCAAACCCTGGAATGACCAGGGCCTTGTCGCGCTCGATCACGGCGAGGCCATCACGCGCCACATGTTCGACCGCCACATGGAGAAATTCGGGACCGGTCTGAGCTTCTCGTCCTGATTTTCGGCGCGCCACGAGCGTGAATTCCGTGTGCACAGGTCCCGGACAGAGAGCCGATACCACCACGCCCGTGCCGCGTAATTCGGAGCGCAACGCTTCGCTGAAACTGGTCACGTAAGCCTTCGTCGCAGCATAAACCGCTAGCCCCGCCATCGGAAGAAATGACGCCGACGAACTCACATTCAGGATCGCCCCGCGCCGGTGCGCGATCATCGAGGGCAACAAGCGCCGGGTCAGGAGAGTCAGACTAAAGACGTTGACCAGAACCATCTCTTCCACGCGAGATGGCTCGCTCGTGGCAAAGTTCCCAGAGTCGCCAAGTCCCGCGTTGTTGATCAACAGATCGATGGCGATTTTTTCGTGCTCGAGCCATTCACAAAGGTCCGCGACCTGGCCCGTTTTCGACAAGTCGGCTGCGCGGACGTGCACTTTCAGATTCGGATCCAGTTGGATTAATTCCCGCCGCAATTCTTCCAGTCGGTCGCGTCGTCGGGCGACGAGGACGATGACGCCCGCTCGCCCGGCAAGCTGCCGTGCGAACTCGCGCCCGATCCCTGCGGAGGCGCCCGTCACGAGCGCACTGCACCCTTCGAGTCTCACGGCGAAATCCGCCGCAGGAGCGGCTCTAAAACGCGCCAGACGTTCTCGGCGATGATGCGGTGACCGACCGCGGTGGGATGGATCAAATCCGACTGATTTAACTCGCGATGACCACCGACGCCGTCGAGCAGAAACGGGATCAATTCGACGTGATTGGTCGTGGCGAGCTCAGGAAAAACGCGCTGAAACGAAGCGGCGTAATCCGCGCCCATATTCGGCGGGATCTGCATACCAGCGACGACGAACTTCGCGCCCGGATAGGTCGCTTTCGTCTTCTCGATGATGGCCTGCAGGTTTGTTCTGATTGTCGCGGTCGGCAAGCCGCGCAATCCGTCATTTGCGCCGAGCTCGATGACGAGCACGTCGATCTTGCGTTGCAGGAGCCAGTCGATTCGCCGAAGTCCGCCGGCCGTTGTGTCGCCACTTACTCCGGCATTTTGCGTGGTCACCGACAGACCAGTCGACCGAATTTTCTCCTCGATCAAACTGGGGAAACTCTCGTCCGCTCGCACGCCGTGACCGGCGGTGAGACTGTCGCCGAGGAAAACCAGAGTCTTCGTCGCCGCGTCGGGCACGAGGGCGGACACGTCTCCCGCGGAGGAAGAAAGGCCGGACGCGAAAAGGCAGAGTGTGAGCGCGAATCTCAATTTTCCCATGCAGCCCTCATTTTCCTCGCGTAAGCAAAACGCGCCTGAGCATACCGTCAATGACCACTACCGCGATTCTCGACGTTCATCGCCTCACGAAAACCTATCCTTCCGCCGAAGGCGCATTGACCGTGCTGAAAGACGTTTCCTTTGCACTGCCGCAGGGCGCAACCTGCGCGATCCTCGGCCCTTCCGGCAGCGGAAAAACGACCCTGCTTGGTTTGTGCGCGGGTCTAGACCACCCCACCTCCGGGACCGTGTCACTGAATGGAATCGCCCTGGCCGGCGAGAGTGAGGACGATCGCGCGCGTATCCGCAACGCGCATGTCGGCTTTGTGTTTCAGAACTTCCAGCTCATTCCGACCCTGACTGCCTTGGAGAATGTGACCGTTCCAATGGAACTCCGCGGCGATCGAACCGCGCGGACTCTTGGCTTGGAAATGCTGGCGCGCGTCGGTTTAGGCAACCGGGTGCAGCATTATCCAGCGCAACTTTCGGGCGGGGAACAGCAGCGCGTCGCGCTGGCCCGCGCTTTCATCAACCGGCCCAAAATCCTTTTTGCCGACGAGCCAACCGGCAATCTGGATTCTGATACCAGCCGCGGCGTGATTGAGATCATGCTCGAGTTAAACCGGGACTCGGGCACCGCGCTGGTTCTGGTGACGCATGACCCCGAAGTGGCGAGGCTAACTGGCCGAACGATTCAGCTCCGCCACGGGGAAGCGATCTAGCATCATGCATTCTTCTTTTGTCGGGAAAATGGCGTGGCGCGACAGCCGTTCGAGCCGGCGCCGGTTGCTGCTCTTTTCGACTTCGATCACCCTCGGCATCTCCGCCCTCGTCGGCATCGGCTCATTTCGACAAAGCCTCGCACACGCCATCGACGAGCAGGCGCGCACATTGATCGGCGCTGATTTAATCGTCGAATCGTCTCGCCCGTTCACGCCGGCGGAGGAGGCGTTTCTACACTCGTTAGGCGAACCGCAGGCGCGTGAGGTTCGCTTCAGCACGATGGCGGTTTTCCCGCGCAGTCGATCGACCCGTCTCGTACAGGTGCGCGCTCTCGGAGGCGATTTTCCTTATTACGGGAAACTGGAGACGGATCCGCCCTCGGCCGCTCGTGATTTCAGAAACGGACCTCTTCTCCTCGCCGACGAAAGTTTACTTCTGCAATTTAAGGCGCGTCGAGATGA
This sequence comes from Chthoniobacterales bacterium, assembly GCA_035937255.1. Lineage (GTDB taxonomy): Bacteria > Verrucomicrobiota > Verrucomicrobiia > Chthoniobacterales > UBA10450 > JACCXL01. The sequence goes on from DASYVG010000173.1 coordinate 6,513, forward strand.
CCCCGTTAAACTCGGAGACCTCGAGTGCAAGGTCGCGGGATCGCTCAAGAAGATTCCGGGCGAAGCTTCGGCCGCCGCTTCGTTCGCGCCTCGTGTTTACCTTCCGCTGCAGCATCTCTCCGACACGCACCTCCTGAAACCGGGGAGCGTCGCCCACTATCGGAACTACGTGAAGTTCCCCGCTGGCGTGAATCCCGACCTACGTATCGCAGCGCTCGTCCCTCAGCTCCAGAAGTTCGGACTGGAATACGAAACAGTGGCCAAGCGGAAGAGGGATTTGGGCGGCGCACTTGAGAATCTGTATCGTTTCCTCAATCTGATCGGTTTCGTCGCGTTGCTCCTCGGAGCGCTCGGAGTAGCCAGTGCAATTCACGCGCACTTACAACAGAAGATCCGCACCGGCGCGGTGCTGCGCTGCCTTGGTTCTTCCGCTCTCGACATTACATCGATTTATCTGCTCCAAGCCGCCGCGATGGGAATGGCCGGCGCGATTGGCGGAGCCGTTTTCGGTGTGCTGATGCAGCGCATCTTTCCGCGTATCCTGCAGAGCTTTGTGCCGCTCGCGATTCCGATCTCGTTCGCGTGGCTGCCAATCTTCCGCGGAGTCGCGATCGGCTTCGGGATCTGCATTCTTTTCGCCCTCCCGCCGCTCCTCCGGTTCCGTCACGTTTCACCTTTACGAGTCTTGCGGAGAGTCGACGACGCCTTGCCTGATCGGCGTGATTGGCTCGTCCGAGCGGTCTACGCGGTGATCGCGGCTAGCGTAACAGGATTCGCGATCGCGCAGGCGGAGACGTGGCGCCAGGGGCTGATTTTCGCCGGTTCGTTAGGCGCATCCATTGGACTCTTCGCGTTGGTTTCGAAGAGTCTCGTTGCGCTCGTGCGGAAATTTTCTCCGCCAGGAGCGCCATTCGTCATCCGCCAGGGCCTGGCGAATCTCTATCGCCCGCAGAATCGCACCTTTCTCCTCACGCTTTCGTTAGGCATGGGCACCTTCCTGCTCCTCAGTTTGTATCTAACGCGCGACGTGCTCCTGGCGCAGTTGCGATCCGTGGGTGTCGAGGCAAACGCTAATATTTTCCTGTTCGACATCCAGCCGGACCAAACCGCAGCAGTGGCGCAGCTCGTGCGCTCGCTTGGACTGCCGGTGATTCAGGAAGCTCCCATCGTGACGATGCGACTGACTGAAATCAAAGGACGAAAAACGAGCGAGATTCGGGCTGATCGAGACAAGAAAATTCCGGAATGGGAACTGGAACGGGAATACCGCTCCACCTATCGCCCGTCTCTGACGGAAACGGAGAAAATCGTCCAAGGTCGATGGATCGGCCGGGTCGACTATCACCCAAGCGACACCGTTCCCATTTCGCTCGAGCAAGAGATCGCGCGTGATTTTTCCGCGACAGTCGGCGATGAACTCGTCTTCGATGTGCAGGGGATTCCGATCCGCGCAAAGATAGCGAGTCTGCGAACGGTGGATTGGAAACGATTCCAGACGAATTTCTTCGTGGTCTTTCCAGTCGGTGTGCTGGAACAGGCGCCGGCCTTTCACGTGCTCGTGAGTCGCGTGGCCGATGCCGCGGAATCAGCGCGGTTGCAAAATGCAGTGGTCGCGCAGTTCCCCAACGTTTCTGCGATCGATCTGAGTTCCGTGATTCAAACCGTCGATTCCATTCTTACGAAAGTGGCGCTCGTGATTCGCGTGCTCTCGCTTTTTACCCTCGGAACCGGCGTGATCGTTTTGGCCAGCACCATCTGGAGCGGACGCTATCAGCGGCAAAAGGAAAGCGCGTTATTGCGCACGCTCGGAGCTTCTCGTGCGCAAATCTGGCAGATACTGACCGCCGAATACTGCTCACTCGGTTTCCTGGCAAGCGGGACCGGAGTGCTGATGTCGATTGCCGCGAGCTGGGCACTGGCCCGTTTTGTTTTTCGGCTAAGCTATGTGCCGGCCCTTGCTCCGTTAGTGACGGCTTTTCTTGCGGTCGGGGCCTTGACGGTCTTGATTGGACTCTTGTCGAGTCGTGGTGCCGGGAACGCGCCGCCGCTGGAGATTTTGCGGAGCGATTCGGACTGAATTCAACGCCGGCCGATCTCGTCGCAGGCTAAGTAATTCCGCGCGTGCCAGTGCACGCCAATGCCCGCGCGGCAGATCCCCCAGCCGCAATGTGCCCACCCGTATCCGGACGAGGTTCTGGACTTCGTAACCGACCGCAAAAAACATCCGGCGAATTTGGCGGTTCAGTCCCTGTCTCAAAACGAGTCGCAATCGCCTGGGGCCGACCGGATGGATCAGATCGATCCGCGCGCGTTCGCCATCGAGATTAATGCCGCGTTGCAATTTCAGCGCGAGCGCCGGGTCCCACGGTTTGTCGAGCGTGACATCGTACTCCTTCTCCACTTTGTAACGCGGATGCGTCAGCCGCTGCGCGAATTCTCCGTCGTTCGTCAGGATGAGGAGCCCCTCGCTCTGCGCGTCGAGTCTGCCAACATTGAAGAGCCGGGGAAATTTCGCGGGCAAAAGATCGAAGATGGTGTCGCGAGCATGCGGATCCTGCCGGGAGGAAACGTAGCCGCGCGGTTTGTGCAGCAAGAGGTAGAGACACTGCTCGGCGCGCACGGATTTTCCTCCGACTTTGACATGGTCCCCCTCCGCCGGTTGAGCCGCAAAATTCGTGCAGACTTTGCCGTTGATCGTGACGCGACCGGCGGCAATCAATTCATCGCAATCGCGACGTGCTCCGACGCCGGCGGATGCGAGATAGCGATTAAGTCGCACGCGAGACTGTTTCCAGCGCTGAGCGGGACGCGCCGGAAGCCGGCGTTACGCGTCGGGTTTTGTCTTCGGAAGGTTCATCACCTTTTGGCCTTCCTTCCACTGACCGCGTTTCTTCAGGAGCTCGACGCGCTCGAAACGCTTCAAAACGTTCCGCTTGGCGGTAATGGTGCTGGCGCCTTTCAGGCTGCGATGCTGCGACATAGA
>DASYVG010000174.1:0-2293 GCA_035937255.1 Chthoniobacterales bacterium
CGTGGCGATCGTGGGCACGAGCAAGCCGCAACGCTGGCAGGAGAATGCCGCAATGGTCCAGACTGGATTGCTCAGTTCCCGCGAGTTCGATGCAATTCGCGAGCGCTGGGAGGAAATTGCGCCCGCGACCTGGATCGGCCAGACCTAAGAATTGTGGATCGCCGCCGGACGTTCGGGCCGTCCGACAGTCGCAGCAACTCTGCGGCGACGTCGACTGCAATGGGTGAAGTTCGCCTGAGCCCTACCCAGTAGAAGAGGTGGCGTACTATGGTTGACAGATGACACTGAAAACTCGTCTAGCTCGAACTGCACCATCCGTCCGTCGTTTCGCTGCAATCGCACTTAACTAAACGCGCCAGTTATGCGGAAAGCGTAAGTTACGATCGCGCATGTTAACTATTCAAAGAAGTTAGTTGTCCTGAGGCCTAAGTGCCGCTAAGAACGGATATGGACTTATCCTTAAGAACGCTGGAATCAGCGGTATCACTCCGACGTCAAATCGATGCGTTGGAGGCACGACTCGCCTCGCTCATGGGCGGCTCGTCAGCCTCTGGCTCGACTACCACCACCACAACAACACCATCCAAAGGCGGCAGGCGGCGTCGCGGCATGTCAGCACAAACGCGCGCGAAGTTATCGGCGGCTGCCAAAGCCCGCTGGGCCTCGCGGCGAGGACCGCAAGCGAGTGCGAGCCCGGCTAAGAGAGGGCGCCGTCGCAGTAACATCAGCGCGGCCGGTCGCCGCAAGCTTTCTGAGATGATGAAGGCGCGCTGGGCTGCGCGACGCAAAGGGAACGCGCGCGGTTAGCACTCCGCAATCCGAGCAAGCATCATCGGTGGGATTCGAGCAGTATCACGAGCCTGCCGGCGAGCTGCCTTCGAAAACGCGAACGTTCGCGCGCATGATCGCGTCTTTAACCGAAGAAGCGGAAGCGATCGGTTGGTATGAGCAGCGGATTGCCCTTGAGGGGAATGCGGAAGCTCGTGCCATCATGCGGAATGCGCAGAAAGAAGAGTTCAAACACTTTGGCATGGACCTCGAGTTCCTGTTGCGTCAAAAGGCACAATGGCGCGAGATCCTACAAGGAATCCTCTTCCAGAAAGGCGATATCGTGGCGCATGGAGACGAATCGGAGGAGCAGGCCGATTAATCGATTCCGTCTCGCCGCAGCCTCTCTCTGCTCGCACGCTCCGGGGCGGTTAGCTCAGCGGTAGAGCGGCACGTTTACACCGTGTTGGTCGGGGGTTCGATCCCCTCACCGCCCATTTCCATTCACGGAACGGCTCTCTGAGCGCGCGCTGTTTGCTCATGTTTCGGTCGGCCGCGGGCGGCAGTTGGCCTGCTGTTGCACCTAACTAGTAGACCTGTCGGCTTTTTGCCTCGTTAGAGAAGATGGAGAAACAGAATGGCGTGCGCCATGGTCACGATCGGAACAAGGAAGGTCGCCAACGAGCTGAGTGGAACTTGTCCCAGTCCCGACATCAATACCAGTCACGGAGCCAGATACGCAATGTCGTGAAGACAACGAAAACGATGTCCGCCAATCCCAGGGTATTCCAGAGCAGCGTCTCCGCATCGGGGAAAGATGAGGCGGGCCGACGCTGAAAGACTGTCTAAAAAGGAGTTCGAAGATCGGAGGATGGAGGGGCGAGCTCTAGATTGCGGAAGCGTCGCGTGAGCTGCGCCCTCCAAAAAAGCCTCGCCGGGCTTATGAGACAATCCCTGACGCGAGGAAGAAGAGAAAGGCGACAATCCGCCGAGGCTGAATATCATGAGCGGATGATCGTCTCTTTTAGCCTGCTGGCGCGCTCCTTGCCATTCTTTGTCGCGCTGATCGCGGCAACGGCTCTGGCTCAGAACACCAATCCATCGGCGGCAACTTCCGCTGCTCCTGCGATCTCGGCGTCCATCTCCCCATCGCCGAGCGCTTCTGCGCAGCCGAGTGCGCCACAGCTCTCGGAAATCCTGTTCAAGAATTTAAAGGTCCGCGGCATCGGCCCTGCCGTGATGTGCGGCCGCGTCTCCGATATCGCGATCGATCCGCGCAACCCGTTTCTGTTCTACGTCGGACTTGCGACCGGCGGCATCTTCAAATCAGGCGACAACGGCGTTTCGTTTGAACCAATCTTCGATAAGGAAACAGTGCAATCGATCGGCGCAGTGGCTGTCGCACCCTCCGACCCCGATGTCGTTTGGGTCGGCACGGGCGAGGCGAATGACCGGAACTCCTCGGAATGGGGCAACGGCGTTTACCGTTCCAGCGACGGTGGTGCCACCTGGCAGCAGGTCGGAT
>DASYVG010000175.1:0-5758 GCA_035937255.1 Chthoniobacterales bacterium
GCGTTGCACGAGAAAATTTCGCAGCAAATGTCCCACGCGCACGATTTCATTCGTTCGGAGCGAGGAGGCGACATTCTTAAGCGCGAGGTGAGTTGTGACGAGTGCGACGCTCAACTTGCCGCCGGTGAGGAGCATGGCGAAATTTTCCACGCCGCAGCGGTTGGCAAAAAATTCGGTCTGCCCGGGAAACGCGAATCCAACCTCATACATGCGCGCTTTATGGATCGGGCCCGTCACCACGGCCTGCAGCTCGCCCTGGCGCGCCCGGCGCGCAGATTCTTCGAGCGCATCGGCGGCAGCGCGCGCTGTCTCCCCGGTCGGCGAGCCTAACAAACAGGTGGGGTACTCGCCTACGACGACGTATTCAGCTGAATGCGACAGACGGCCGGAGGCGAGAGCCGCGCGAACGATCTCCGGACCGATTCCCGCCGGGTCACCGAGAGTTATCCCGATGCGAATGCGCATCGCCGATTCTTCACTAGTGCGAGACGCTGTCGCAAGGCAATCGCGGGCCGTTTCGCCTGGAGAAGCAATCGTCCCGGAAAGCCTCAGAACGTGCGGATGTAAGCCTTCTCGCGGAGGGTAGCTAGCCAGACGTCCTGTTGATGCTGCGATTCCTCCTGCATCAATTTCTTTCCGATCTCCGCCCGCACTTCGGCCAGCGGGCGGGAGTCGCCGCCGCGCTTATCTTCCACTTTCAAAATGTAATAATTCCCGCCGAGCTCGACGATGTTGCTGATTTTTCCTTTCGGCAGATTGAAAGCCACCTTCTCGAGTGGCGCCGCCAGCGTTTTCCGTTCGATCCAGCCCCAGTCACCGCCCGCATCGCGCGTGCTGTCCTCGGAATACATCTGTGCCATGCGATCGAACTCAGCGCCGCCCACCAGTTTATGCAAAAGCTCCTCCGCCATCGCTTTCTGCGCGGCGGCGTTCCCATCGGCGTTCTTCCCCGGCAGCATGATCATCCGCAGTTTCACCTGTTCCCTGCTGGTGAATTCATCGCGGTGCTGCGCGTAGTATACATCGACTTTCGCGGGCGGAATCATCGTCGATCTCTTGACGTTTTTGCCGCGCATTGCCTGCACGATCATCTTTTCTTTCTCCATCTTTTTGAACTCGGAGAGAGTGAAATTCTGTGCCTGCAGTGTCTTGATGAAGGTGTTGCGATCACCGCCGAATGAGTCGTTGATGATCTCCTTCGTCTGCATGTCGATGTAATGGTCGGGAACTTCGGCGTGCTCTTTGTTGAAGGCCTGCAGGATCAGCTGCCGGTCGATTAAATCCTTCAACGCGGCGCTCCGCACCTCCTTGATTTTCGTGATCAATTCCTCTCCGCTGAATTGGGAGCGGAGCAATTTCTCGCGCGGTCCGACCAGGTCCCGCACTTGCGAATAGGTGATGACGTCTCCATTGACGACCGCGGCAATGCCGTTGATCGGCAAGGCCCCGCCCGGCGAACGCTCGGAGCCACTTTCTCCTTCACCCGTCGGAGAGCCGGCGGGGCGGGAGCTTGGAGCCGGAGCGGATCGATCTGCCGCCGGGGCGCCTTGCGCGACGCACACGAGGAAGACAGATGCTCCAGCAATGAACAATAGTTTGAGACGACGAGTCGGTTTCACAGCTTCTTAATCAGATTCAGAACTTCGCCGATAGACCGGTCGAGTCTATCAGTACTTATGCGGGGAAATTTTCCGCCTACAAGTAGAAAATCCCCGTGGCGCGTGAGCATCAGTTTGTCTTCGCGCACTTCCACCCGCGTGATACCAGCTTTCCCAGCCGCGAGCTTAATCTCGCTCAAGCCGAAAAGATTGTCGACCGGCACCGGGAACTTCCCGAAGCGGTCGCGCCATTCTTTGCGCAAGCGGTCCCATTGTTCGCGCGTCGAGAGCTCGGCAAGATTGCGGTAAGCCTGAATGCGCAGCGTTGTATCGCTGATGTAGGTCGCGGGAATAAAGGCCGGGACGCGCGTCTCAGGGCCGAGCTGCACAAATTCCGCTTCGTTGCTGGCGATAAAATCGAGTCGCAATTCAACTTCCAAACGGCGCTTGTATGTCTCGCCCTTGAGCTGCGCCACCGCCTGCCGGAGGAGCTGACAGTAAAGGTCGAAACCGACCGCCATGATGTGGCCGCTCTGCGCCGTGCCGAGGATGCTGCCCGCGCCGCGGATTTCCAGATCGCGCATCGCGATGCGAAAACCTGCGCCCAACGAGCTGTATTGTTTGATGGCATTGATCCGTTTGCGCGCGGCGCCGACCGTCATCATCTCACGCGGCAGCAGCAGGTAGGCGTAGGCCTTGTGTTCGGCGCGTCCGACCCGCCCGCGCAGTTGATAGAGATCGGCCAGGCCGAAGCGATCCGCCCGATCGATGACGATGGTATTCGCATTCGGGATATCGAGGCCGCTCTCGATGATGGTGGTGCAGACGAGGACATCGATTTTCCCGGCGACGAAGCGTTCCATGACCGACTCGAGCTCGTCGACGTCCATTTGACCGTGACCGAACTCGACCCGTGCCGCCGGACATAGCTCGACAATTCGATCCCGCACTTTCTCGATTGATTGGACGCGGTTGTGCAGAAAATAAACCTGGCCTTGCCGCTCGATCTCCCGGTTGATCGCATCCCGGATGATACGCTCGTCGTAGCCGCAGACGACGGTCTCGACGGGCAGACGATTCAGCGGCGGCGTCTCGATCGTGGACATGTCTTTCACGCCGACGAGTGAGAGATAGAGGGTCCGCGGAATGGGCGTGGCGGATAAGGTCAGAACGTCGACCAGCTGGAAGAGTTCTTTAAACTTCTCTTTGTGGAGGACGCCGAAGCGCTGTTCTTCGTCGATCACGACAAGCCCAAGATTCTTGAAGATGACGTCCCCGGAGATAAGGCGGTGCGTGCCGATGACAACGTCAACTCCGCCTGCACGCAGGAGTTGAATGACTTTCCGCTGTTCCGCGTGAGAGCGGAAGCGGCTCAGCATTTCGATGCGAACCGGATAATCCAGCATGCGCTGCCGAAAGGTCTCGAAGTGCTGCTGCGCCAGGACGGTGGTGGGCGCAAGGATAGCCACCTGTTTGCCTTCCATGACCGCTTTGAAAGCGGCCCGAATCGCGACCTCCGTTTTGCCGAATCCGACGTCGCCGCAGATCAGGCGATCCATGGAGCGGGCCTGTTCCATGTCGCGCTTCGTGGCGGCGATTGCCGTCAATTGATCCGGCGTCTCGCGAAATGGAAAGGAATGTTCAAATTCCGCCTGCCATTTCGTGTCCGGCCCAAAAGCGTGACCCAGTTGCGTCTCACGTTCCGCCTGCACGGCCAGCATCTTGCCGGCGTAATCGAAGATCGATGCGGCTGCGCTCTTCTTCGCGCGTGCCCACTTCACGTCCGCGAGCGAGCTCAGCGGCGGAGATTTCTTGCCGACGCCGACATAGCGCGAGACGAGGTAGGCCTGCTCGAGCGGAACGTAAAGTTTGGCATCGTTTGCGAACTCGAGCACGAGAACTTCCTGCTCGCCACCGCCGGGCGCCGCCACCCGAGTGAGCTGCTCGAAGCGTCCGACACCATGCTCCAGGTGAACGACGAGATCGCCTTCGTTCAGCTCGCTAAAATCAATCTGCGTGCGGTTTCGGATTAATTTCTCGGCGCGCTGCAAGCGACGCCTGCCGTGCGTTGGGAAGCGTCCAAAAAGTTCCGCAGCGGAAAGGACGACCAGCTTGCCATCCGGAAAACAAAAACCGCGTGCGAGCGTTCCTTCCGCCAGTTGAACCCCTTCCAGCGCTCCGTCCGCCTCCGCCATGAGTTCGCGGAAGCGCTCCATCTCGCCTTCCGTTTGAAAGTAAATGACGATGCGCTCCCCGTTAACGCGCCACTGTTTCAGGCGCGCGGAAAACTGCGTTCGCTTAGCCTCGACGAGCATGAAGTCGCCGATCGCGAATTCTCCGATTTCGCAATCCTGGAACGCGCCCGCGAACACTTCCGGTCCGCCGCGCTCCAGCCAGCCTTCGCCGATGTTTATTTCCGCTTCGCCTTCGTCACTCGACTCGACCGCAATTCGAAGGTGGCCTGCGCCAATATATTCGCGGACCTGACCGGTCTGCTTCTCGGCCGCGCCGAGGAGGAGGTCGACGGACTGCAGGGTGCGGATTGAAACTTGCGTGTCGATGTCGAATTCCCGCAGGGATTCGATTTCGTCGCCGAAGAACTCGGCCCGGATCGGGAGCTGTGCTTGCCACGAAAAAACATCGAGAATGCCCCCCCGGACCGCGAATTGCCCCCGCGTTGTTACTTGCGCCACGCGGTCGTAGCCGGCGCGCACCAGCGACTCCGCGAGCTCCTCCATGCTTCGTTCGGAAGCGCGCTTCAGCGTCAGTGCGTCAGTCTTGAGCGACCCGAGCACGGGCGCAGGCTGCTCGAGACCGGCACGGGTCGCGACGATTACGTGTGGTCCTTTGTCGCGTTCCACGTGACTGAGCAGAGCGAGCCGTTCCGCGGCGATTTCCGGATCGGGCAGAATATTCTCGACGGCGGAAAACTCCGCTTCCGGCAGGAAGAGCGCGCCGGGCAACCAGTTCAGCAACGACTCGTGCAGGAGCTCTTGGGTGCGGACGCTCGGACAGACGATCCAGAGTGTTTGGTGAACATTGGCGGCGATGGTTGCGACCAAAAAGGGCTGAGCGGCCTCCGTGACATGCGAGAAGGCGACCGGAAGCCGGCCCTGCGCGATGCAATTCAGCTTATCCCGAATCGCATTGGTTTGCGCGACCAGCGACAGGAGATCTGACGCAGCTGCTGACATCGGCAAAGTTGCGATGGTCACCGCCAAGATCAAACTGGGCGACCGCGCGTGAAATCTAAAGAGCGCGACCGACGGCTTGAGCGACGGCGCGCAGCCGCGGAACGAGATCGGCAAAAATATCCGGCGTGATGGCCTGCTCTCCATCACTCTTCGCCAGGTCGGGAGAATCGTGCACTTCGATGAGCAAGGCGTCGGCGCCCGCTGCCACCGAGGCGAGCGACATACGCGGAACGAAATCGCGCAATCCGATACCGTGAGTAGGATCGACGATCACGGGCAGGTGCGTTTTGGACTTCAAAAGGGGAACAGCGTTCAGATCCAGTGTGTAACGGGTGGCGGTTTCGAAAGTCCGAATGCCCCGCTCGCAGAGCAGGACATTTGGATTGCCCTCGCTCAAAATGTATTCGGCGCTCATGATCAGGTCGTTGATCGTGGCGCTGAATCCGCGTTTCAGAAGGACCGGCAACTGGCTGCGACCTACTTCTTTCAGCAGCGTGAAGTTCTGCATGTTGCGCGTGCCGATCTGCAAACAATCTGCGTAACGCTCGACCATCGGAAGATCGCGCGCGTCCATGATCTCGGTGATGATCGGGAGTCCGGTCTGGGCGCGCGCTTCGGCCAGGTAGCGCAAACCATCCTCGCGCAGCCCTTGGAAGCTATATGGCGATGTGCGCGGCTTGAAGGCGCCGCCCCGCAGGAGTTTCGCCCCCAGTTTTTTAACTTTCCGGGCGATGGAAACAATCTGATCCTCGCTTTCGACTGAACAAGGCCCGCAGATCAGCGCAACGTCGTGGGCGGCGCCGATCATGATGCCGCCGATGGCAACGGCTGTCGCTTTGCCCCGCGCATCGAAGGACGCTAGCCGGTAAGGCTTCAGCACCGGCACGATCGCTTCCACGCCCGGCATGGCCGCGAGTGGCTTCTCGCGCACTAAATCCTCTGCGCCGATCACTCCAATAATCACGC
>DASYVG010000176.1:0-3270 GCA_035937255.1 Chthoniobacterales bacterium
GGAAGGCCATCCTGATAATGCCGCGCCGGGCGCATTTGGCGGCTTCAACGTCGTCCGTGTGCAAAACCGCCAGCGTTTCGCGATCTCGCCGCGGCTGCACTTCGTGCTCCTCATTCCCGAGATTCACGTCGAAACGAAGGCCGCCCGTTCGCTTCTCCCGCAAAGGATTTCCCGCGCTGACGCAATTGCGAATATCGGTAACGCATCCGCGATCACGGCGGCTTTCGTCTCTCAGCGCTATAATCAGCTGGCCGGCGCTTTTGCTGACCGCTTGCATCAACCTTATCGCGCTCGGCTCATCCCGATTCTGGATCGTGTGATACGCGCTGCCGAGTCCGCGGGAGCGCTCGGTGGATTTCTGAGCGGCTCCGGCTCCACCATCGCGGCGCTTACGCTGCGCTCACCGGCACGAATAGCTGCGGCCATGCAAACCGCCGCGGGGCGAACTCGTGCTCAGACTGTCATTACCGTGGCTGACAATCGCGGAGCTCGCATGCTTCGGAGCGCATAAGATGGCTGGCCGTCTCGAAAATCTCGAGCAATTCGCCATCGATGTTATTCTGGAGCGTCGGCATGGATTTCGTGCCGCTTTCCTGCGCGTCATTCTCCATGGGCTTTCGTTCGTCTACGAGCGAATCGTGCAGTTGCGACTGTTTCTCTATCGGCGCCGTGTTTTGCGCGAACGGACGCTAGGCTGTCTCGTGGTCAGCATCGGAAACCTGACCGTCGGCGGGACAGGTAAAACGCCCATCGTCGAAAAATTTGCGCGCGCTCTGCAAACGGGTGGTCGCCGCGTCGCTGTCCTGAGTCGCGGATACAAAAGCGTCCCGCGACCGGTGACGAAGAGCTGGAGCGATCGACTCCGTCGTCGCGATACCTCGCCGCCACGCATTGTTTCGGACGGGAAATCTCTGCTTCTCGATTCGCTCACCGCCGGAGACGAGCCCTACATGCTCGCCAACAATCTGCGCGACGTGATCGTTTTGGTGGACAAAGACCGGGTGAAAAGCGGGCGTTACGCGATTCGCGAGATGAAAGCGGACACGCTCTTGCTCGACGACGGTCTCCAGTACCTGCATCTCAAACATCGCCTCGACATCGTGTTGATCGATCGGCAGGCGCCGTTTGGAAATGAATATCTTTTACCGCGCGGCACGCTGCGGGAGCCGCCACGGAATCTGCGCCGGGCCAGTTATATCTTCATCACGAAGAGCACGGGCGAACCGAATGACGAATTGATCGCGCGTATCCGCCGTTACAACCGGACTGCCGAGATTATCGAATGCGCGCACGAAGCGTTGCACTTGCAGGACGTCGTCACGGGCGCGCGCGTGCCTCTGTCGTTGCTCCGCGATAAGTACATCGGCTCGCTTTGTGGAATTGCCGCGCCGGAAAGTTTCGAGGCAGGACTGCGCAAACTAGGCGCGAAGATCGAGCTCGCGATGCGCTACGCGGATCATCATCGCTACACGGAAGCGGAATTGCAGCGCTTCGTCAATCGTTGCATAAGGCGGGACGTCGAGATGATCGTCACGACGGAGAAAGATGCGGTCCGCTTTCCACGCCTCCCCCCGGTGGAAGTGCCGATTTATTTTCTGCGCGTCGAAATCAAAATCTTGAGCGGGCACGAAAGCTGGGATCAGTGCGTCGCGCGTATCTGTCAGCCGCAGCCGCTGCTTTCACCCGAACGCTTCTTCTCGTGAGAGGCGCGGCGGTTCTTTGCCAGGAGCATCGGCCTAAAAGCAAACGCGAGCGTCGCTCCCCGCACGATTCAGGAGCAAATGCCCGAGCGCGCGGAACTCATCGTCGAGGGCAGGAAGCTTCCCGTTTCGAACCTGAATAAAGTGCTTTACCCGAAAACCGGGTTCACCAAAGGGCAGGTGATCGATTACTACATCCGGATCGCGCCCGTCTTGCTACCGCATCTGAAAGATCGGCCGCTGACAATGAAGCGCTATCCAAATGGCGTCGAAGGCATGTTCTTTTACGAAAAAAATTGTCCAACTCATCGGCCGGCGTGGGTGAAAACGGCGAAGGTTTGGAGCGAGGGAAATCAACGCGACATGCATTATTGCCTCGCGCAGGATTTAGCCACGCTCGTCTGGGCCGCGAATCTCGCGGATCTCGAACTGCACACCTCACTCGCGCGAAAGAAAAACGTCGCACGACCCACCATGATGGTCTTCGATCTTGATCCGGGGCCGCCGGCCGACATCGTCCAATGCTGCCGAGTTGGCCTCTGGCTGCGCGATCTGTTGGCCGGGATAAACCTGAAGAGCTGGGCGAAAACTTCTGGGTCCAAAGGCCTTCAGGTCTACGTGCCCCTCAATACATCAACCACCTTCGATCAGACGAAAAAGCTCTCGCGCGCGCTCGCGGAACACTTGGAAGGGGCTCATCCCGAGTTGGTGGTTTCGAGGATGCTCAAGTCGCTTCGCGCCGGCAAGGTGCTGGTAGATTGGAGTCAAAACGACGAGCACAAGACGACGGTTAACGTCTATTCTCTTCGTGCAAAAGATCAGCCAACGGTTTCCACGCCCGTGACGTGGCAGGAGGTTGAGACCGCCTTGAAAAAGAAGAAGAATGCGAATTTGCTCGTCTTCACTTCGGAGCAAGTCCTCAAACGGGTCCAAACCCTCGGCGATTTGTTCGCACCGCTCGAGACGCTAAAACAAAAACTACCCAAGAAGTGGGACTTTTAATCTCGCTCCCGCAGAAGACTCTTTCGAGTCAGCGTTTTTTGCCGCGGTCATTCTTCGCCGTCGTAGTACTCGAGTCCTTCCGACCTGATGAGTCTGCGCGCAGGTGAACGAACCAACCACTTCTTGCTATCCGGATAATAGCACGATTCCCCGATCGGATTGTCCGCGACAACGTAGAGGACGAAATCTTCCGTGCCGTTATTCGTGAGCTGGTGCGCTTGATCGGGTTCAAAGATAAAAGCATCGCCTGCTTGGATCGCGGTTGTTCCATCCTGATGCCGGACGATGCCGCTGCCTGAGATGACGTGATAAAATTCCCACTGCGCGGCGTGAGAATGATACGGGTAGGGGCTTTTCCCCGGCGGAATGCGCGTAATCTCGACATCGAAGGGATGTCGTTCTCTCAGATCCATTGAGAGTGGTTTGCGCCCGAGCGCTTCGGAAATTCCTTTGCCCGATCCCACAAATTTTCCACGCGGTGATGACCATGCGTCTTCCGGCATGTCATTCGTGTTGATCTTACGCATACCGCCTTTTAGTAACCCGCCGCCTGACCGTCCTTGCGCGA
>DASYVG010000177.1:0-4158 GCA_035937255.1 Chthoniobacterales bacterium
ATAAATCCGTTCGGCCGCGTTCTGCAGATCAAACGGAGTCGCTCGTCCGAGCCCGCTCGCGCGGATGGTTCCGAGCTTGCCTTGCAAACGGCTGCCACCGCCGACATCGAACTCGTACACGATCAGCCCACGTTCTACGTCCGTGATGCGCACATGCATGCCGAGAAAGGAACGGCCGGCACCCAGTTGTCCGAAGAAGAACCGGCCCAATGGGCTGCCGCCATCGACAACGTTAAACTGGCCTTCCACAAGCCAGCCGACCCGCGGAGTCTCGTCGTCTTTCAAGATTCGAGCGGGCGCGAGCTTTTCCAGTTGTTCTTTCAAGTCACCGGCAAACTCGATCGGCGTGAGTGCTTTCCGGATCGGCATCTCGCCGGCTGAAGCGGCTTCGTCCCCGACAAACGTGGCTGTATCAATGCAGAAGGGCCTGATGTAAATCGCGCGCGGACCACTCGCCCCGACGCCGCAATTCGTCACCATATGAACTCCGTTCGATCCGAAGTCTTTCGAATCGATCGGTGCTGAGCTGACGCTCCCGGCCGTCGCGACGTCCGTCTTGGTCACGAACATGTCGGCGCACGAGCAGAGCAGGAAACTGCAGAGGATGGTGAGGAAAGGTTTCATAGTCGGTGATGGGATCCGTCGTTTGCGTGTCTGTACGCGCCGGGCCGAATCATGGCTGCTTTTGATGCAACTCTCGTGCCGTGGACGGCAGAAAATACCGCGGAGCACCCCGTTAGGGTCTGGGCTCCGCCGCGCGGGCCCTTCGCAGAAGCATGCGCATCACGGCATAAACGATGATGCCGGAGGGCACGGCCAGAAAAAGCGAGCCGACGAGCGCGGGCCATACCACCCGCAGGAAAAGGTGCCAGTCCAGGTAATCGCGCAAACCGATATGCCCAAACCGGATCCGATGCGGTGCCGTATGATGCAGGACACGGTAGCCGAGCCTGTACTCCGCCAGGTAGATCGCTGGCATCGCGAAGATGAGCACATCGTGCAGCGTTACGGCGATGGCAGCCGCGACTTTGTTGCACCGGAAAATCCAGGCGAGCGCGATTGAGAGCAGAGTTTTCACGCTATAAAGGGGCGTAAATCCGAAAAAGATCCCGATCGCCGAGCCGAGCGCGACGGAATGCGGCGTGTCATTGATCGCCATCAGCGTCATGTGATGGCGAGCGAGCCATTGCTTCATCCTGGACAGAAATCCGGGAAGCGCGGGGCCGAAACCCTCTGGCGCAGTTGGCACAGCCGTAGCGTAGCTTAAAAAAGCTCCGCCTGCCGCTTCGATCGGGTCGGAACGATCTGGCCGAGCGCCGCGCGTAAACGAGCGGCGGCATGCGGCGCGTAGTCCCGCGCATTATTATTGAAAACGACGTGCACCTCTTCCGCAGACCGTGCCAGCTTCTCGGCCCGATCCGCGATTTCCCCAATCTCGGCGTCGTTGTAATCGTAGTTGAACCGCGCGGCGACGCTCTTGCCGGTCGTGTAGGCGCGCGCGTCGCGGCCATGCAGGCGCAAATAGGCCAGCCGCGGCGTGGTGATTTCATTCATATCCGCGGGCATGATTGTGAAGTGATCGGCGCGCGGCGCATCGACCACCACGAACGTGGCGTTGTGCTCGCGCAGAAATCGCAGCATCTCGTCGCATTGCGCGGGCGCGGCCCAATCTCGATTCCTGAACTCTATCGCGAACGCGAACCCGCCTAACGATTCAAATACAGGCTCAAGCTCTTGCAGCGCATGGACCCTGGGCGAAAACGAGGGCGAGAGCTGGAGCAACAAAGATCCGAGCTTCCCTGCGCCGGCCATAACTTCCAGGGCCGGCCTGAATTCCTGCGCAACCAGCCGCTCGAGCTCTGGTGTGAGCAACACCCGGCCGTTTTTATCGGTCTCCGCCTGGCGGCGCAGTTTCGGAGGTAACAGTCTCGCGGCGGTCGAATGTCGCGAGAGAAGTTGATGCAATTTGACGTTGAACGTAAAGCCGTCCGGCGTGCAGCGGCACCAACGTGCCGCCATTCTGCCATCGGGGATCGCATAGAAGCTGGAGTTCACCTCTACCATTTCGAAGTGCTGCGCATACCAGGGAAGGCGATCCGCGGCCGGAATATTTTTCGGATACCAATGCTCCACGAACCCGGGATCGGACCAGCTGGCGGTTCCCACGATGATCCTTTGGGACGAGGCCGTTGCGCGCATGGCGGAACAAGGGAGCACGCAGGGCGTGATTTCAACCGCGAGAAGCCCCCGGCCGGAACCTGACTGCCGAAAAAGGGTACGCGGCCGCGCCTATGCGCGCGCGGGCCGGTCTTCGGTTTCTCGTTGCGCTGCCTGAATCACCGCGGCGGGCACGCGGCGCAGATTCCCGGCAAGCTGTATCTTCGAAAGCGTCCAGATGATCCACTTCGTCGGGTCAAACTGCCAGGGCTTCACGCCATTCCGGTAATCATGCTGAAATTCGTGGTGATAGTTGTGATAGCCTTCGCCGAAAGTGAAGAGCGCGAGCAGGAGAGAGTCGCGTGCGGTGCACTTGGTAGAATAGGGCTGCCGCCCGATGGCGTGACACGCGCTGTTAATCAAAAACGTGCAGTGCTGCAGAACAACGATGCGAGCAACGCCAGCGATCAAGAAGGCACCGAGTGCTCCCTGCCATCCGTTCCAGAGAAACCCCAGGAGTGAAGGCGGCCCGAAGCTGACCAGGACGGCGATCCATTGGACATATCGATCCTGCCAGCAGACGAGCTTATCTTTCTGCAGGTCGGCGACGTTGTCGAATGGCTGATCGGGGTTCAATTTGAAGAGCAGCCAGCCGATGTGCGCGTGAAAAAAACCTTTGGAGATGTTGTACGGATCATCGTCGTGATCGACATGCTTGTGATGGCGGCGATGCTCGCTCGCCCACATCAAAACTGAATTTTCAAAAGCAGCTGCGCCAAAAACGAGGGTGAGCAGCCGAATGGGCCGACTCGCCTTGAAAGTGATGTGTGAGAAAAGTCGATGGTAGCCCAACGAGATGCTGAAGCCACACGCGAAAAACATCACGAAAAAAAGCGCGACCTGAAACCAGTCAAGCCCGAAATGGTAGAGGTAGAGCGGGACGGCGGTCAGCGTTAACAGCAATGTGCCGATCAAAAATGAGCTGGTGATCCAGTTGATGCGATCAAGCGGCAAACGCAGCACGGAGCGGCTCTCGCTCGTCATGATCTCCGTGCCGCCACGCAGGCTGCATTTCCACGCGACCGACGCTTTGCGATTCGTTGACTTGGACACGGGTTACGATACCTCTCCTCGCGGGAAATACCCAATACCTTGTTGGCTGGCGTATTTCGTTGCCGTCGCTGAGGCATTGAGTTTCACAAAAGCGGCGGAAACGTCACATCTTTCCCAGCCGTCGCTGACTCGTCAGGTAAGGGATCTTAAAGACGAGATCGGAGTAAGCTGCTCGACCGGACGAGACAGCAAACGGCTTTGACGATCGAAGGCCGGTCCTTCCTGGATGACGCAAAGCGTGTTCTCGCTCTCAGCACTGAGATCGTGGAAACAGTGCAGATCGAAAAAATCGCGGAGTTCACGCCGAGTGCGAGGGTGAGAACCGCGACAGCGGTGAAGCCCGGCGACTTGGCGAGCTGCCGGAAAGCGAACCTAAAACTTGTAGCATCGTCAGTGAGATGCCGCCGACACTACTTTTGGATTCAGGAATTTTGCGCGCATGGGCCTACCGTTGCGACGATCCCGAGGGGTTTGGACACCTCCGCCCGCCACCGTCAGTCTCGATTTGGCTGATACACCGCACTAGGACTCCAGCTCAGTGAGGGTTTTTTCCAACTCGCGCAAACGCGGCTCGAGATCTTTGCGGACGGCGCGCTCGTTTAGCTTCCACACTCCGACAAATATGGCGACGGCGAAGGCAGCGCTGAACAACAACTCTGGGCCGGAATAGGCACCGGCGAGCAGTCGTGCAGAGCGCACGCGGTCGACAAAGACCAGCATCCAGCTCAACGCCAACGGCGCGAGGTACCACCAGAGAACCGACCCGAGAAGCCCGATCTGATGCTGCACGCTTGCGATCGACTCTCGGAGATGGTCCGTCAGACTACGCGAGCTCTTTAGCGGAGGGCGCTTCCGGCGGAGGAACGCCACATAACTCATCGGGAGACA
>DASYVG010000178.1:0-1842 GCA_035937255.1 Chthoniobacterales bacterium
ATCGTCCTTATCGTTGGTCGGTTAGCAGAGGCACATTATGAGGCCCAAACATCCGATTTCGGGGCATCTCAAGACGGAGACGCGACCGCGGCGTTGCGAAATCTCCTCGCCTCAAAACTGCTCGATTGAAGCGCAGGCGGCTTCTCTCAACCACGCCTATGCGCGCTGATGCTCGTGAGCTGATCGCGAAGAAGCAGTTTTATCGAACCGGGATTGTGCGCGCTGTCGATCTTTCTGCCGGAAGGCGATGCGGAGGCGCGGCGAAGGCCGCCGTGTTGTGCGTTCCCCTGACATTTAGCTTAGGCGCAAACACCAGTCGCTTCTTTTCCGAATTGAAGCGGCCTAACGTTACAAGGTGGCGGTGACGTAGGCGGTCGTGGCGTGGCGGCTGAGTGAGCCCGGTTCGATTCGCGTATTGCCGCCGGCAGTTTCTTTATGCATAGTGCGTAACGCATGACGCGTAATCCAATAAACCCTTTTGAGTACGGCGGGGTCGTCCTGGGCAATGCCTTCTGCAATCGGGCAAAAGAAAAAGCGGACCTCGCGCGAGCGATCCGCAATCATGAGAAACTGTTTGTTTTCTCCGAGCGTCGCTTCGGCAAAACCTCACTGGTTCAGACAGTGCTCGCCGGGTTCTCGAAAAAAACGGCGGTTTGCGCCTACGTCGATCTTTGGCCGACCGACAATGAGGCGACGTTCGTGACCGCGGTGGCCAAAGCGATCACGCACTCGATGAGTTCGTCGGTGGGGAAGCTTCTGGAGACTGGGAAGAGCCTCTTCAGCAATCTGGCGCCCAGTGTCACGATCGACGAGGCAGGAAAGCCGGAGGTGAACTTCGGCGTTTCCAGACATGCCCGGCTCGCCCCCGCCTTGGACGAAGTCCTGGAGACGCCCGCGAAGATCGCGGCGAAACACGACCGCCATGTGGTGATCGTATTCGACGAGTTCCAGCAGGTCCTCGAATACGGGAGTGACCGCGTAGAAAAGAAGCTTCGCAGTGTGATCCAAAACCACCGCGCAGTGGCCTACCTTTTTCTCGGGAGCCGGAAGCATCTGATCCAAAAAATGTTCATGGATCGCTCGCGGCCGCTCTACCGCGCGGGCGGGCATTATCCGCTCGGGCCCATCGGGGAAGAACATTGGATTCCTTTTATCCGGGAACGATTTGCGGCCGCAGGGAAAAAGATCAGCCATGGGTTGATCCACTCCATTTGTGAACAGACGCAGGGACATCCGTTCTACACTCAGCATCTCTGTCATGCGATCTGGGAATTATGCGAACCTGGGGCTGCTGTCACCGAACAGTTAGTCACAGACGCGCTCCGACTGCTTCTCCAGCGCGAAAGTTACGCCTACTCGACCTTATGGGAGTCTCTGGCGATGAATCAACGCAAGTTCCTGAAAGGCATCGCGGGCGAAGCCGCTCCCGTGAAGCCTTTCGCGGGAGAATTTGTGCGGCGGTCGGGCCTCGGTTCGCCATCGAACGCGCAGCGCGCGGTGGAATCTCTGCTCGACCGCGATGTCATCGACCGCGAAAATGGCTCGTTCCTGATCACCGATCGCTTTTTCCGGCTGTGGATCCGAACCGTGCAACTGCCGTGAACCGGCGCCTGGTCGGGCGAGATTACGCGTCATGCGTTACATTCATTGATTCCCGGGAGACAAGGCTTTGGCGCCGGAGAGGCAAGGAATGAATCCTAAGCAATTCCTCGCCGAGCTGAAGCGGCGCAATGTTTACAAGGTCGCGGTCGCTTACGCGGTCGTTGGTTGGCTCTTGGTTCAAGTCGCCACGCAGGTCTTTCCATTCCTGGAAATTCCAAACTGGGTTGTTAGATTGGTTAT
>DASYVG010000179.1:0-7751 GCA_035937255.1 Chthoniobacterales bacterium
GTCATAAGTGGCGGTGTTTTTCCACATCTGCACGAAGGCTTCCTGCAGGACGTCCTCGCTCTCTTTTTGCTCCTGCAGGATGCGGTAGACGAGCGAAAATAGGCCGGGCGCGAAGCGGCGATAAAAAGTCGCGAAACCCGCTTCATCGCCGGACGTAAAGCAGCGCATCATCTCGCGGTCGGCATCGGCGCGGCTCTGTCGCTTCGCGTCGGACGAAGGGGCCTTTTTCCTCGAGGGCGGAAAGAGCAACGGCACGTCAGACATCGGCAACGGGAACATTGCAGGGCCAGCGGAAACATGGCAAGTCGGCAACACACGAAGCTGTGGACGCCTCGCAAGGTGTGGGACGACTGGTACTTGAAGCGTAGCCATCAACATACTCAGTTGATATAGACGCCAGCAAAGAGGCCTTAGACGCAAGACCGCTCGGATCGTGACGAATGCGCTCGGCCTCAGGATAGACCTTTTTCCGCTTCTGAGCCTGCTCGCGATGCGGCAAGGGATCGAACCGGGACTGAGACGGGAGAGGAGGGCCGCAGGCGATATTAGAGAAAGAGGGCACGATACCATTTCTCGCGCGACTGGCGTAGTGATTGGACCGCTGATCTTGATTCGCGACGGGAGGGGATGGACGCGAAACGGCTGTGCGGAGCGTAAAACTGTGCCATATAGCTTGCAGCGAATGCTCGACTTCTTCCAAACAACTCGTTAGACCTTGCTCTCCAATGGCTACCAGCCAGGCGCTCTCGAAGGAGGCCACGCTCTTTTTCACGTGCGGAGCGGACGCTTACCGCGCCCGAGACGCCATCGACGCGGCTCTCTTTCGGGGAGAACTGGAGACGCCTTGGACCGAGATTCTTCGTCTCTCGGCGTGCGAGGAGTACGCGACCGAGCACGAACTGCAACTGGAAGAGACGGCGCTCGATGCGGCCTCGAATGCATTCCGTTATCAGCACGACCTTATCACAGCGGAGGAGACCGAGCAGTGGCTGGAGCGTCGCGGTTTGATGCTGGCTGACTTCAGCCAATTCTTCGTGCGCCACCACTGGGGCAATGTGCTGCGCGGCAAAGTCCCCGCTCAATCCGTTCCGTATCTCAGCGGATCTCCAGAACTGCACGATTTACTCGTGACCGAGCTCGTTTTGACGGACGAACTCGATCGAATGGCGGTCCGGTTGAGTTGGCGGATAGCAGTCTGCGAAGCGGCCCGCGATGAGGAAATTCCCGGTGAGCTGCTGGCGGTCGAGCAGGGCAAATTTCTCGAGCGCAACAAATTAAAGCCAGAGGAAGTGGCCAATTGGCTGGAACAAGTTGGCCGGGACGAGAAGTGGCTGGAGCAGATGTGCCGAGGCGAGGCGCTCTATCGGCGGGAATGCGACGGCACGCTTACCGCCAGTGAAAGGAAGAGAGAGCTTGCCGATCTGCGGCTACCGCTGACAAAATTCGAGGTGGAAATGATCGAGCTCGAGTCGCTGGATGCCGCGCACGAGGCGTTCCTTTGCGTGCGTGAAGACGGAATGACGATGGAAGAAGTCGCACGTGAGGGAAAGTATCCCTTCCGGCGTTCCACGCGACTGCTGGAAGAAATTCCCCTGGAATATCAGCAGCGTTTTCTGAGCGTTTCGGCGGGGGACGTGCTCGCACCACTCGAACGCGGTGACGGATATCAACTGTGTCGCGTCACCGGCAAGTCGGAACCGGATGTCGAGGATCCGGCGGTCCGGATGCGCGCGGATGATCGCATTCTCGACCGGCACTTTGCCGAGCTGGTCGCGCGTCATCTCGAATGGCGGCTTCTCACGATTTCCTCCGAATGAAAATCCAGGACGAAGGCGTTCTCCGACGCTCGCCGCTTTTCCAGTATCTGGACGAAGGTCATCTCGAGAAACTCGGCTCGCTCCTGCAGCAGGAGACCTACGAATTCGGCGACGTCATCGTTCATCAAGGCGACCCGGCCGACGCCTTCTATCTCCTCACGTCTGGCCGCGTCCGCGCGGTCAAGATTCAGCAGAACGGCGAGGAAATTCCGCTCGGGACGCTGCGGCCGGGCGAAAGCTTCGGTGAAGCAGCGCTCTTCGATGGCGGGACGCGCAGCGCGACCATTCGCTGCAGCACCGCGGTGGAAGTGCAGCGTCTTGATCGTTCCGATTTCCTGCAGCTCACGACCGAAGTACCCGAGGTAAAACGGCACATCGAGCTGACGGCAAGGCAACGCTCGCTGCACGGTTTTCTCTACGAATTCAGCAACTTCGGCCGGCTGCCGGCGCCGGCGCTGCGCGGTGTGATCGAAAAACTTTCCCCCGTCGAATTCCAGAAAGGGAGCCTCATCATCAAGGAAGGGGATCCGGCGGGCCCGATGTACATCCTGGAACGAGGACGCGCGCGAGCGTTTCTCGCGAACAACGGACAGGCCAAAAATCTCGCGTTCTATCGCGACGGCGATTTCTTTGGCGAGCTCTCGATTCTGAACGGTTCGTCCCGCGCCGCTTCGGTTGAAGCCTATTCTGATTGCCGGCTCCTCGCGCTGCCGCCGGATGCCGTGCACGAGTTGAAGAAGCATTTTCCGGAATTCGGCAAACTGCTGGAAGAGCGGCTCGCGCAGTATCAGGCCAAAACGGAAGCGCGCATCCCACTTGATTTCACGACCGAGATGCTCCCGGCCGAAGCGGCCGTGCATGACAAGGTGGCGCTCGATGCGCAGCCGCCGGTCAAAACAACGGACGAGGCGCACCCGTTTGCCGACGACGAGGGACATTTCCGCAAGCGGAAACTTCGGATCAAGAAATTCGAAGCCATCGAACAGATCGACGAGATGGATTGCGGGGCGGCCAGCCTCGGCATGATCTGCCGGCATTTCGGGCGCAAAGTGAGCCTCGCTCGAATTCGACAGCTCTGCCACACCGCGACCGATGGCACCAGTCTGAAGGCGCTCTGTCGCGCCGCGATGGAACTGGGACTCGCCGCGCGCGCCCTCAAAGTTTCACTGCGGAATCTGCCGCTGATGCCACTGCCGGCAATCGTCCATTGGGAGGGAAACCACTGGATGGTTCTCTATGAGGTGAACGAACAATTCGTCCGTGTGGCTGATCCGGCCCTCGGGTTACGCAAAATCGCGCGCAAAGAATTCGAACAGAATTGGTCGGGCTACGCGGCGCTCTTCGACTACACCATCGCGTTTGAACAAGCGCCCGAAAGCCGGCCGAGCGCGATGTGGGTGATGCCATTCATCGCGAAGTTCAAGCGCATCCTGGTGCAGGTGCTGGTGCTCGCGGTCGCCATCAGTGTCCTGGAACTGCTGTTTCCCGTCTTTACCGAGATGGTGGTCGACAAGGTGATCGTGGAACACGACGTCGGACTGCTCGGCACGATCCTGCTCGGGATGTTCGTGGCGCTGGTCTTCGTGCAGCTGGCGACGCTCGCGCAGGAATACCTCCTCGCGTTTGCCGCCGTCCGGTTGGATACCGCGATTCTGGATTTCCTCAGCCGGCAGTTGCTCTCGTTGCCGATGACTTATTTCAACAGCCGGCGCACCGGTGATATTCAGCGGCGGCTCGATGGCGCGCGACAAGTGCGACAGTTCGCGGTCGGAAACGGCATCAGCGCGCTGCTCGCACTCGTGCAGTTGATCGGCGCGCTCGGACTTATGACACTCTACAGCCCGTTGCTTATGTTCGCCTTTCTCGCGACGACGCCGCTCTATGCGGGGCTGATGTACTTTTCCCTCAAAGTTTTGCGCCCGCTCTTCGCCAGCGTGGAAGAAAGCCAGGGTAAATATAGTTCGCACCAGATCGACGCGATCAAGGGTATCGAGGCGGTGAAAGCCGCGTCGGCAGAGACCGTTTTTCGAGACGCGATGCTGAACGAATTCCTTTCCGTCTCCAAAAAGATTTTCCGCAGCAGCTTCATCGTCATGTCCTACGACAGCGTGCTGAACAGTATTGGCCTGCTCTCCACGGCGATCTTCTTATGGGTGGGCGCGATTCAGGTGATGAACGGCCATCTCAGCGTCGGTGGTTTTGTCGCGTTCAGTTCGCTGACGGCTATGGCTTACGGAGGGATCCTGCGCACGCTCGGCGTCTGGGACAACCTGCAGTTCGCGTCCGTGCTGTTGAATCGACTGAACGATATTTTCGAGCAGGAGCCGGAGCAGGGCCGCGATCGCTCGCGTCTGACTCCGGTGCACAGCCTCGAAGGCCGCATTGAATTGCGCAATGTCTCCTTCAAATACGGTGGTCCGGAAGCGCCGAACATTCTGTCGAACATCACGCTCGACATCGCCCCTGGGCGGATGGTCGCTTTCGTCGGCCGAAGCGGTTCCGGCAAAACAACCTTGATCAAACTGATCGCCGGTCTGCTCGAACCGACCGAAGGAACGATCATGTTCGATCATGTCGATCTGAAATCGCTCAATTATCGAGACGTTCGCCGGCACATCGGCATCGTCCTGCAGGAAAATCACATGTTTAACGAAACGATCGCGAAGAACATCTCGTTCGGCGATCCAGAACCCGATCTCGACCGGGTGATGGCGGCTGGGCAAACCGCCGCCGCGCACGATTTCATCATGCGTCTTCCGCTCGGTTACGAGACGAAAATCGGCGAATCAGGCCTCGCACTTTCCGGCGGACAGAAGCAGCGTGTCGCGATCGCTCGCGCCGTCTATAACAACCCGCCCATCCTGATCTTCGACGAAGCGACCAGCGCGCTCGATACGGAATCCGAACGCGCCATTCAGAGCAACCTGGGCCGCATCATGGCGGGAAGAACCAGCATCGTCATCGCCCATCGGCTCAGTACGATTCGCGAGGCGAACTCGATCGTCGTGCTCGAAAAGGGCATGGTCGCTGAAATGGGGACGCACGATCAATTGATGGCGCAGCGCGGACTTTATTTTTACCTCTCAAGTCAGCAACTGGGGGTGGCTGGTTAATGCTCGAAGCGACGCAACGCGGTTCGTTCGTAGGCGAGTCGGAGATGTTGCCGCAGGATCCGCCACCGTGGGTTGTGCGGGCGTCGGCGCAACTGCTGATCATCCTGTTCGCAGTCGGCTTGCTCGCTGCGATTGTCGTCCGCCTGCCAGAGACGGTGCACTGCCCATTCGTGCTCGTCCCGGAAAAGGGCGCCGATCCGATTCAATCGCCCCGCTTAGCTGTCGTAAGCAAAGTCTCGGTTTCGGAAGGGCAGAAGGTCGCAGAAGGGGCTGAATTGTTTGTTTTGCGGTCGGAGGAAATCCGGGGGTTTGACACACTGCTCCGCACGACCGCCGAAGATTTGCACGCGCACGAGGAGAGTCTGACGAACTCCGACGCCGCTTACCTTTCGCAGCTGGAAATCAAAGCGGCGGAAATCCAACAGGCCGAGAGCGAAGTAAAATTCCGCGAGAAGCATGCGATCTCCAGCCGGGATTTGGTGACGCGAATGGAAAAGCTGTTGCAGCGCGGCGGCATCTCGGACGTGGAGGTTATTCGCCTGCGCCTCGACTCCGCCGCCTCCGAGAAAGACTTCAGCGTGGCGCAACGGACGTTGCAGCAAGTCACGGCGGAGAAGCAAAAACTGGAGGCAGACCACGCGCGGGAACGGGGCGGGGAGGTCTCCGAAATTGAAAAGATGAAGATGCGGATCTCGGCCTTGAAGGTCGATCTCGAGAATACGCAGCAGAATCTGCTCACGGTCCGGGCGCCTTACGCGGCGATGGTTGTTTCGCTCGCGCAACGGAACTCCGGAAGCGTGGTTCAAAGTGGTCAGGAACTTTGCCAGCTCGCCGGGTTGGATGGAAAGCCACAGGCACGGCTTTCGCTCAACGAATCCAGTCTGCCCAAACTAGCAGTGGGCCAGAGGGCGCGGTTTTTCTTCGAGGCGTATCCGTATCAGCGCTACGGCACGGTCGACGCGAAGGTCGATTGGATCAGCCCGTCAGCCGTGAGTTCCGCCGACGGCCCTCACTTTGTTGCCCTTGCTTCCGTCGACGAAAATGCGCGGCTCGGTCGTCGCAAGCCGCTTCCGTTGCGCGTCGGCATGCGCGGGGAAGCGCGCGTGGTCGTCGGCCGAAGAACTTTAATCGAGTATGCCTTCGAACCAATTCGTCAACTGAAAGAGAACATGCGCGAATAGCGCGCCTTTTTCATGTTACCCCCACTCTCGCGGCTCAGGGTCGAGGACCTCACGACCACCAACGAAGCGATGGCGCGTTGTCTGCGCCTGTCGGCGCTGGCCGCGAAATCCGATGTGCCGGTCGTGCTGTTGGGCGAAACCGGCACCGGCAAAACGCTGCTCTCGCACGCGATTCACAATTCTTCGGCGCGCTCTGACAAGCCGTTTGTCTCTTTCAACGCTTCCGCCATGACGGACACGTTGCTGGAAAGTCAGCTTTTCGGTCACGAACGCGGCGCATTCACAGGTGCGCAGCAGATGGTGAAAGGAAAATTCGAACTGGCTGATCAAGGCACGCTATTCCTCGACGAAGTGTCGGAAATGAGCTCGCTCGCACAGGTCAAAATCTTGCGTGCGCTCGAGTACGGCGAATTCGAACGCGTTGGTTCAGAGCGGATGCTCACCTGTGACGTGCGGGTGATTTGCGCAACCAACAGCTCGCTGCGTGAATGTGTCCGACAGGGCAAGTTCCGCGAAGATCTTTATCATCGGCTGAATGGATTGACGCTCCTCATTCCACCGCTGCGGGAACGGATCGAGGAGCTACCGGCATTAATTGCGGCGGAATTGAAGGCGTCCGCTGCGAGCGAAGACAGGGTAATCACGGCCATCCATCCGGAGGCGATGCGGAAGCTCATGGTGCACGATTGGCGCGGCAATCTGCGCGAACTGCACCATACCGTCCGCACGATGACGCTGTTGTCTGAAGGTCCAGTCATTCTTCCGGAACACATTTTCTTCCCGCCTGATCTCGAGCCGGCCGTCTTCGGGCGGCCAGCTGAAGCAGCAGACTCACGTCCGGTAAATTCGGGCAATGGGCAGAGCACAACAGCGGACGTTTCGCTCGCGGCCGCGGTGAACCGACACATCCGATTCGTCTACGAACACAATGATCTGAATCAACGGAAGACTGCCCGGCTGCTCGGGATTTCGCGGACGACTCTTGCCCGGCATCTGCGCGAGATGGAAAAGGAATAGGCGCTACCTTGTGTATAGGTTCGGGTCTTTACCGGGAGGAAACGAAGCTCATTTCTCGCGACAGCTTCGCAGCGCCGAATCTAAGCCGCCGGCCCAGAAATGTGCTCGCCTGGTGCAGCAGTCGGTCTTTTGTGCTCCAAAACGATGCCGGAAAACGCCTAATTATTGTCTGAAGTAGGTCCTTCATCGAATTTAGCATATTCTGCAAACCACTAATACAGAGATCTTTACCTGGCGCGTCGAATTCATTTCATAGTGCAAACGAAAGCTGCTGGCACGCTTAATGGTAATAGGATGGCAAGTGAGCGCACCGAAGGACAATAAAGAGACGCCTGCTCGGGAACCGAAAGGTCAAAGACAAAAGGGCGGATCCGAAAAATTGATTCGCTTGGACGACCTGATACCGAAAGGCAACGTCAAAGGCGGTCGTCAACTGTTGTTCGGAGCGATCGACACATCAGAAAACAACAAACAGAAAAACCATTAGTTATGTCAGAAAATAAAAACACCAAATCAACTGAAAAGAAACCAGAAGTAAAAGTCCGTGATCTCCAGCCGAACAAGGACGCCAAGGGCGGCGGCAGCGGCCATGCGGGCAGCGGCCATGCGGGCAGCGGCCACGC
>DASYVG010000180.1:0-6394 GCA_035937255.1 Chthoniobacterales bacterium
TTACTCGACCCCGACTCGCCGGAGACGATCCTTGCCCAAGCCTACTTTCCGTACTGGGTGCTGCGTGATTACGAAGCGGCGAAGGCAACTTTCAATCGCGTCCGCGACGTTTTGCCGGGCAATAGCGACGTCCCCTCGGCACTGGCCAGGATCGCACGACGGCAGGGGCACTGGGATGAAAGTATCGGCTATTGGGAGCAGACCCTTGCGCTCGATCCGCGTAATCGTGAATGGCTCACCGACGCCGCGTGGACCTATTCGATGCTCCGGCAATTTCCGCGCGCTCTGCAAACCTACGCGCGGGCGCTGGAGATTAGCCCGAATGATGCGGATTTGCTCGCTTCGCAAGCGCAAATTTATCAAGCCGAGGGCGATCTGGAGCAAGCCGGGAAGTCCCTCATCGCGGTGAATGCTAAGACGGATTCGGCCCAGGCTTTCATCGTGAAGATTATCCAGCTGTTCCTGGAGCGGCGTCCCGATGAAGCCATTCGATTGCTCCAGCTCCGACTCGCCGAGTTCCACGACATGGACGACTTCGAGCGCGGTTACGACCAACAATTGCTGGCGTCCGCTCAGCAGCTTGCAGGCGACCTCGCGGGCGCGAGAGCCACTGCTCAGCAAGCGCAGCGGACGCTGGAAACGCTGTGCGAGAAGGACCCAGCTAATCCCAATCTGGCAGCAGCGCTTTCGCATGCCTACGCCGTGCTCGGGAACAAAAAGTCAGCGCTCTCGGAAGCGGAGCGCGCAACGAAGTTACGACCAAGCAACAAAGACGCCGTTATCGGACCTGCCTACGAGGAGAATCTGGCCCTTGTGGAAGCGGCGGTAGGCGAGAAGAACCGCGCGATTGCGATTCTGGAGCGCCTTCTAAAACTCCCCTACAACAGTATCCGGTATGGAAACGCTCCGCTTACTCCCGCGCTCTTACGGCTCGATCCCACATGGGACCCCCTGCGAAGCGAAGCACGTTTCCAGGAACTTCTCGCGGAGGCTCGACCGTAGGCTTGATCGCTGACGCGCTGACGGAATATTCGCACAAACTTCGCCCGCGTTTGCACTAGCGCGGCATCGCTGTGACACGTACGCCACAGGCTTGCGCTACGATCAGACCATGCCGAGTTTCATGCGGCCGGCTTCGCTGATCATGTTCTGATTCCAAGGCGGATCCCAGACGAGCTGCACTTCAGCCTGGTCGACGCCGTCGATCGTCAGGATTTTGCTCTGCGCGTCATGGGCGATAGCTGGCCCCATCCCGCAGCCCGGCGCAGTTAACGTCATTTTGACTTCCACTTTTGTGCCGCCGTTGTCGCTCGGTTCCAGCTTGCAATCGTAGACCAGGCCGAGGTCGACGATGTTGACCGGAATCTCGGGATCGTAGCATTGGCGCAGCTGAGTCCAGACGTCCTCTTCTTTCACCGGCCCCGCGGCTGCTGACGGTTTAGCGGCACCGTTTGTCGATTGGGGCGCCTCCAAGCCGAGTGCGTCCAGGTCTTTTTCAGCGATTCGCGCGAGACCCTGATACGTGGCCACGGTATAGCTGCCGCCAAGGGCCTGTGTGATGACACCTTGCGTGCCGGTCGGCAGCGTCGTCTTGCTGCCGCTGGGGATTTGAATCGCTTCAACATCCCGTGAGAGATTGAACTCGGTGTTTTCGTGCATAGTTATTTGGCTTGGGGAGGCGCCGGCGTTTCCAGCACTACTTTCACACCACCGCTCGCGGGCGCTGTCATGCTTTGCAGGAGTGTCGGAGACGTTTGCGCGGGCGAGGCCGGCGTGCTCACGGATTGGTCGGACAGCGCTGAACGAAGCGCGCCTTCGACCAGATTCGCGCAATGAATTTTGACCGGCGGTAAGGCCCCCAGCGGCGCCGCCAATTCTTCTGCGGAAAGCGATTTCGCTTCCGCTACACTTTTGCCTGCGAGCATTTGCGTGGCAACACTCGCGACGGCAATCGCCGTTTGGCAGCCGAATGATTGGAAGGTGGCGCGATCGATTATTTTTTCGCCGTCCTGGTTTTTGAATTTTATCCACATCCGCAGCATGTCCCCGCAATCGGGACTACCGACGGTGCCGATCGCATCGGCGTCATCCATTTCCCCGAGGTTGCGGGGATTCTTGACCGCATCTTCGATGCGCGCCTGCAAGTCGTCGTTCATATCCTCCTTGTCGTGTCGAGTGAGACCGAAAGATCTCTGCCTGCTCTCCCGCTGAATAGCATTAGATTCCTCGACTTCGCTCGGAATGACAGTTGCAGATCGTGATCCATCACGCGTGTTCCAAGTGGTATCGTGGCAACTCTGCGTCAATCTCGGCGCTCCAGGCATCGATGCCGCCGCGCAAACTTTTCACATTCGTGAAGCCATGACCCGCAAAGTAAGCGGCCGCGTCCATGCTGCGCGTCCCGGCGTGATCATAGACGACCAGGAGATCGTCGCGCGACCAAGTCCCCAAAATTTCCTGCATCAACTCCTGCGTGAAAAATTTCGCCTGATCCAAATGCACGGCCTCGAATTCCTCGCGCGTCCTGACGTCGAGGAGCGGCACGCGCCCGGCTGTCTTTAATTGCTCCGCCAATTCCTGCGGCTCGATCTGCATCGCCCGATCGCCCGCCTCGCTCGCGATGATGTGATCGGCTACTTCGTCAACAATGAGGGCGTCGTTGCGCGCGCACACGCCGGCGAGGGTTTCATCAGGAGCAAATCCGCAACTGCTGCACCCGCCGATGTGATACTTACGGAAGAGCGCACGTTGCGCGCCGGGGAACTGCGCTAGCAGTTCGCTCATCGTGATGTTCGGATTAATCCCAGCGGTCAGCGTCATCTCGCACAACCTATGTGCGCGACGCGAATCCGCAAGGCAGGCGTGCCCCGGCGGCTACAACTTCGCCGGCTCGGAGAGCAGTTCGGTGATGCGCTGCAGAAGACGCCCGGCACCGCCCCCATCCAGGCTGCGATGATCGAAGCTGAGAGTTAGTTGCGCCTCAGTCCGCGCGACGAACTCTCCTTTCTTCTCGTCCCAGAACGGAACTTTCCTACCGGCGCCGAGCCCCAGCAGAATGGCCTGATCGGGCAGCGGAATCGGCGTGCCCCATTCGACTTCGAAACTTCCAAAATTTGAAACGGCGGCGATTCCGCCGGAGGTAAGATCGGGCCCGAGGCGCCGCTGGCGCGCCAGCGCGACCAGTTCCGTGTAGCGCTTCGTCAGATCAGCGAGAGACGTCTTGTCCGCCTCGCGGATGATCGGAACCATGATTCCATCTTCCGCTTCGACCGCGACACCGACATCGATCGAGCTCGCTTGCAGCACGCGATTGCCAACGAGGCGAGCTGCTGCGACCGGATTTTCGGCCAGGGCGAGCGCGAATGCGCGTAACGCGTAGAGCGCCGGTCCCGGTTTCGGCTCACGGCGTTTGCGATCGTCCAGCACCGGATCGAGATCGACCGAAGAGCCGACCGTCGCGAGCGGACGCGTCCAACTACGGCGCATGGCATCCGCCACGCCGATCCGGATGGCGCTCGCCTCCGATGCAATTTGGCGGTCGAGCCCGGCCAGAAAATTTTCGAGATCTTTGATCGTCACGCGATTTGCGTTACCCGAGCCGGTGATGCCGGCAAGATCGGCCTGCGTCAGATGCAATTCCGCCATGCGTGCGCGCACGCGGGGCGAGAGATACCCGGCGCCTTTGGTCGCTGCCGGCACCGGCAATCCACCGCCATGGGAGCGCGCGCCGTTCGCGGCTTCGTCGCGCACAGCATACGTGCGCGATTCGCTGCGTCCGGGCACTTCTGCTGCCACCGTTTCCGTCGGCGGCGGCGGTGATTTCTTCGCAAACTTGGCGGCGTCCTTTTCGCTCCCTTCCACATATCCGAGCACGGCGCCGATCGGGTATGTCCCTTTAACTTCCGCCGTGATCGTTTTGATCTCGCCCGCGCAAGGCGTGGTTACGCTCATGACTGCCTTGTTCGTCTCGACCTCGATGATCTCTTGGTCGGCGGTTACTTTATCGCCGGGCTTAACTTTCAACGCGACAACCGTCGCTTCGGCGATCGATTCGCCGAGTTGCGGCATGGTAATGGGAACTTCAGGCATAGTTATTCTCGGAGAAGTTGCCGTGCGCGCGCCGCGATCGACTTCGCGTTTGGGCGATGCGCCTCCCACAGGTTGGGATGATATGGAATCGGGGTATCTTTGGCATTGATCCGGGCGGGCGCTGCGTCCAGCAGATGGAAGCCCTCCGTTGCGACCCGCGCGATCACTTCGGCGTTTGTGCCTCCCCACGGAAACGATTCCCCGACGCAGAGAAGGCGGCCAGTCCGCGCGACCGACGCCAGAACAGTCTCCGTATCGAGCGGCTTGACGGAACGCAAGTCGACGACTTCAAGTTCAAAGCCGTCACGACTCAATTGTTCCGCCACCGCGATCGCCTCGTGCACCATCGCGCTGTAGGTAACAATCGTCAGGTCGCGCCCGGCGCGGGCAATGCGGGCTTTGCCGGTCGGCAACGATTCGGTCGGCAGCGCGTCGGCTTTGAGGTGGTAATAAAGATATTTGTGCTCGCAGAACACCACTGGGTCGTCGAGTGACACGGCTTCCAGCAGCATCGAATAGGCATCCTCGACCGTCGCGGGGGTCATTACCACGAGGCCCGGATAATGAGCATAGAGTGCTTCCATGCTTTGGCTGTGGAAAGGCCCACTGCCTTTCGTTCCGCCAGACGGCAGCCGGATCGTAATCGGACACGGGACCTGCGTTCGCCAGTAATGGGTGCCGGCGTTATTCAGAATCTGATTGAGCGCGACGCTGGAAAAATCGGCGAATTGCATTTCCACAATTGGCCGCATCCCTTCGATGGCCGCGCCGATGGCGGTCCCGACCATCGCGTCCTCGCTGATTGGCGTATCGAGCACGCGACCGGGATACTCCTTCGCCAGTCCCTTGGTCGCCTTGAATGCGCCGCCGAACGCGCCGACGTCCTGGCCGTAAATGAAGACGCGCTCGTCTTCCTGCAAAGCGCGCGCCTGCGCTTCGCGAATCGCCTCCAGGTAAGTGATGCTCATGCCGGTTGGTCGACCAGGTGACGCATCGACAGGGCGCACCAGTCCTCCGTGTCCGCCTCGGGCGCCGGTTCTTTTTGCGCCGTTGCGACCGCGTCCTCCACTTCGGCGGCTGCTTCTTCCCGCCAGGACTCAAGCGTCGCGGGATCAATCAGTTTGCTTTCGATCAGGAAAGCTTCCGCCCGTTTCACCGAATCTTGCGCGAACGATTCTTTCCTGATCTCCGGCGTTACGTAACTGGCGTCGTCGTGTTCGCCGTGACCCGCCAATCGCAGCACCGACGCGACTACAAACTGGGGAGGACGCCCCGCGCGGGCCCGTTTCACGGCCCCACCGATCACGTCGAGACAAGCGCTCAGGTCCGTTCCGTCGACCGCACATCCCTCGAAGCCATACGCCTTCGCTCGATCGGTTAAATCATGACAGGCAAACTGGCGTTCGTTAGGCGTCGAGTAGGCGTAATGGTTATTAGTCGCGACCACCACCAGCGGGACCTGCTCGACCGCCGCGATGTTCATTCCTTCATGCCACGCGCCCGCCGACATGCCGCCCTCACCGATAGTCGTTAGGCCAACGAAGTCGCGTTCACCCTTGAATCGCTTCGCCATTAGTGCGCCGACCGTGACCGAAACCATCGCGCCCAGGTGACTGATCATTGCCATGTACCCTTCCGCCGGACGACCCCGGTGGATATTCCCATCGCGACCGCGCATGGGCCCGTGTTTCGAGCCGAGATAGGTGCGGGCGACATCCAAAAGCGGCTCTCCGAAAACCATTCGCGCTCCCTGATCGCGGATGAGCGGCGCGAGAATATCGCCCTTCTGCAAAAACAAGCCGCACGCCACGCTGACTGCCTCCTGGCCGCGGCCCAGATAAACGCCGCCGGAAATGAGACCGCCGCGATACAGGCTGGCGAGTTTATCCTCGAACGTGCGGGCCCGCAGCATCCAGCGAAATGCTTCCAAGTAGCGTTCGTGCGGCGCGCCCTTCGTTTCCAATTTGTTTGCGCCGCGTTCCGCCGTTCGAAGCATGAAGCGAAGTTTAGTCGTCAACGGAGATCTCGCGCAAATGATTTTGACTTCGGGCGGATGACACATAAAGCGTCGTCATCCTGAGCTGCGTAGACGACGAAGGACCTCACCAAAGCACGATGGCGCTTCTTACTTAAGAGTGGCAAGGAACGGAGTGGTGGCCGCGTCGTGGGAATTCCGCGGGGCCTAACGACTCAATGCCAGCTCGCGCTCCCGCTCGGGGCCTTCCGACGGGAATTGTGCCTGCATCAATCGCTTGCCTTTGCGCAGCTCACCGTCGCTGCCGCGGTCCGCGGCCAGCTTCATCGC
>DASYVG010000181.1:0-1816 GCA_035937255.1 Chthoniobacterales bacterium
AATCGAGCCAGCTCATGGACATCAGCGGAGCAAAAATGAAGATGGTCGCCGAGGCTTACACCGAACCGGAGCCGCACTTCGCACAAATCCTGAAAGTGAGCGAAATCCAGCCAATAGAGGCATATCCGAAAGCGGAGAATAAAGATCCGAACGCCGTCTGGGACAAAGCGCAGACCGGCGCGACGCGGAACGGCACGTCAGTCGATGCGAAGGTGACCGCGGTCCGCAGCCGGTTTGTGCCGGACCGGATCGACGCGCAAGTCGGCGACGACCTTACGATCCATGTCACGAATATCGAGCAGACCCGCGACATGATTCACGGCTTCGGGTTGGTCGAGAACAACATCAACATGGTGATGGATCCGGGAGAGACCAAAACCATGCACATCAAGCTGACGAAGCCGGGCGTGTTTCCGTTCTACTGCACGAACTTCTGCTCCGCGCTCCACCAGGAGATGCAGGGTTACCTCGTTGTCTCGAATGCAGGGCAGCCTGTTCCGGGCGCGGTTTATACCAACGGCACCGCCAGCACACCGCCAGCGGTACCGGATGCGGGAGCAGATGTGCCGGCGACGAGCGTGCCGGTGGCGAGTCCCCCGATCAATCCGGACTCCGCGGCGGCGACCGCGTCACCAGGACGGTAACGCTTCAAACGCCTCGTCCTGCATCGCGGCCGACGGGAACAACATGGACAAAAAAATCGCCAACCTCCTGCGGCAGGAATTCGGTTTCCTCAGTCGCCCGCTGAATCTCTGGTCGCGCCTGCTGCTGCTCGCCGCGGCCGCTACGATCGTCACGTCGTTCTTTTTTCCGCTCTGGCGAATGCACCTTGTCGCCCCGCAATACTGGGATGGACTCGATTTGTTCATCTACAGCTACAAAATCGTCGGCGGCGGATTGAATGGCCAGCACCTGGTCGAAATCAACAACCTGAATCACTACATCGGCATGGCGCCAATCGTGCAGGCGGATTTTCTCGAGATGCGCTGGATGCCATTCGTCTTCGGTCTCATTATCCTGATGATTCTGCGCTCGGTCGTGTTCGGCCAGATGGGCAACGTGGTCGATCTTTTCGCCGTCTATTGCTACTTCGGCATCTTCTCCATCGGTTCGTTTTGGTATCGGCTTTATCAATACGGGCACAATCTCGATCCGCGCGCGCCGATGACGATCAAGCCGTTCACCCCGCTGTTGCTCGGCACGAAGCAAATCGCGAATTTCCGCGAGTCCAGTTATCCGGAGCTGGGTGCGATCCTGCTGTGCGCGTCCGTGCTCATAATCCTGCTCGCCGGTTGGTTTTCGCGCAAGGAAGCGGCCGCGTGATCGCGCAGACTCCCCAGCACCTTTTGCTGCTGCTCCTGATCGGGCTCGCAATCGGGCCTGCCAACGCGGCAACTCTCCAGGATCGCATCGCCGCCGCCGCGCCTAACGACACGATCCGCATTGCGGCGGGCGTGCACGCCGGCGCGATCGTCATCAATAAACCGCTCACGCTTGCGGGCGAATCAGGAGCGGAAGTCCGCGGCCCGGGCGCGGGCAAAGTTATCATGATCGCCGCGGATGATGTCACCGTCACTGGCCTCCGTATTACAGGCTCTGGATTGAACCTATCCGACGACGACGCGGGAGTATTCGTCACCGGCAATAACGCGACGATCGAGAACGACACAATCGCGGATTCGCTGCACGGAATCTATCTCAAGAAGGTCTCTGGCGCGCGCATCTTAGGAAATCGAATTGAAGGCAAAACAACTATCGCAGCTTTGAGGGAGTCGGTGGAGAAAGGCGTCGGGCAAAGCGCGGAGAACTGCGATAC
>DASYVG010000182.1:0-3300 GCA_035937255.1 Chthoniobacterales bacterium
GTCGCGCTGGTTCCACGTCAGCGGACGATTAAAACGCTTTCCGACGCGAAGCGCAAACGGCTGGAGAATCTTTACGCGCAGGTGCGCGAAATTCGCGACCGGAAAATTGGGTTCGAACGTCTAGGCGAAATCTGGGAGACGCAGCAGTCCGAGCACCCGGCCGACTGGCTCCTTTCGATGGAAATCTTTGAGATTCTCGACCAGCACGCCTTGCAGAACGAGCTGAAGCAGAAACTCGTCACGTTTCTAAACGCGAAGAAAACCACAGACCCTTCGATCGCCACATTGATCGAGTGGGGCTTCCGACTGGTCACCTACCACAAGACCGCGCTACAGAGTCCCGCGCACGCTTGAGAGCGTGATATTTTCGAGCGCCACGTCCGCGGGCCGGGACAAGGCGTAGCCGATGGCAGACGCGATTTCGCTGGCCACCATCATTTTCTCGCGCGGCCATTCTCCGGTCACGCCGTTCCAGATTTCCGTGTTCGTCGCGGCCGGATAAACGTTGAGCACTCGGATGGAGCGTGCGCGCAGCTCTTCACGGAGCGATTGCGACCACCCTTCGAGGGCGAACTTTGTCATGCAATAGCCACTCCAATTCGCAAACCCGGTTTTCGCAGCGATGGAGAGCACATTCACGATGGCTGAACCGCTCGCCATCCGGGGCGCCAGCCGGCGGGTAAGAAGAAAGGGCGCAGTCACATTAACGGACAGCAAGGCGTTCCACTCCTCCAACGAGATCTGATCGAACGGTTTGACGACGGCGAAACCGGCGTTGTTAATCAAGACATCCAGCGGGGAGGCCTGAACCTCGTCGGCGAGTCGCTCGACGGCGTCGTGATCGCGCAAATCCGCCACGACACACGTCGTTTCCGCTCCCTTCGCCCGCACCAGTTGCGCGACGAGAGCCAGCGCCTTTTCATCGCGGCCGTGCAAGAATAAAAAAGTGTCAGGCGCGGCGAGCTGCTCAGCAATCGCACGACCAATGCCCCGGCTCGCTCCAGTGATGAGAATCCGTTTCACGCGCCGTCCGCTTCGCGTCCCCGACGCAAGGTGAAACGATTGTTCGGCGTTTCCCACAAACGAAGCCGCGCGAGCCGATCGCTTAGTTCACAATCCATCCGCGGCCAGAGCGCATCCACGATATTTTCACCAGTCGAAGGACGGGCGCGGAACTCCTCGGTTTCCCGATCAAGATGCTTATCCTGCCACGGGAGCAATGCGGCGCTCATGCCGTCGCGCAACGCTTCGAAGTCGTAAAGAGTACCGCTTCTTGGGTCGTAAACGCCCC
The DNA here is from genome assembly GCA_035937255.1 of Chthoniobacterales bacterium. Lineage (GTDB taxonomy): Bacteria > Verrucomicrobiota > Verrucomicrobiia > Chthoniobacterales > UBA10450 > JACCXL01. Next base: position 1,292 of record DASYVG010000182.1, read on the forward strand.
CTATCGTCCCTTCGACCAAATAGCGGTGACCGTGGCCGCGTTCATTATTGCATTTGCCGTAAAGTTCCAAGTTTTCTGCCTGCGACAAGAAGCTGCTATGAAGACGGTGCGCGGCGCTGAAATGCTGCTGCATCCCGAGAAAATACCTGTCCTCTCCCCAATGCTCCGCAAAAAAATCCGGACGCTCGAAGAGTCGCACCCGCGCTATAGGAAGTCTGGCGTCGCGCGCCCGGTCGAAGAGAAAGGCGGCCAGGCTTTCTGTCGTGATCGGCCGATCTTGTAACGCCGCGACCTCGTGATTCAGGTTTTTATGGTCAAGCTCACGCAGGAGCGAATCGACGACTTCAGAAATCCGTTCGTGCGGAATTGAATCGGAGGCCGATGCTCCCGCGTCGGCGCGCAACGTCAGACGGGCCCGATAGTTGTGGCCGTGCCCGTGCGGCGAGGCCGCGGCGCCGAATCGCACCGTGTTTTCTGCGCGACTCAGATGCGGCGACATCGTTTGTCGCGCTGCGGAAAATCCGAACCAGACGTTCAAATCCGCAGCGCCATTCCCGTAGAATGTCGCGCTGCGCGCTTCCGACTCTCTCAGATGACAAGCAACCAACTTCGCATCCGACGCGGCGAAGAGCGGAGCGACATCGCGAAATAACTGACGCGCCACATTCTCGTTCGTGGGCGGCGTCTCGGCGAAGTCTGGATTATCTTCGTTCAGGAATTTGTGGTCGAACTTTTCGTGCAAGACGACACCTACTCGGTTCTTGATCTCGCTGATGTTCATCAGCATTCCGTTGGTTGGATCCACTTCTCCGGAGAAGACGAAATAGGCGACGTAATTGCGCCCGGTGCCAAAGCGGGCGCCGGTCTCCGGACCGAAAGCGGCCAGGTTTTCCGCGGCGCTCGATCGCCGCACATGGAGACGACGTGAAGCGGAAAACTCCACGCGTTTGCTAACCGTCAGGAACATTCGCCGCGACCTACTGGCTGAGCAGCGAGAGAAATTCAGAGCGGGTGCGGGCGTCCTCTTTGAAGCTACCGAGCAGGCAGGAAGTCTTCATGATCGAATTCTGCTTCGCCACGCCCCGCATCATCATACAGAGATGCTTGGCTTCGATCACAACTGCGACGCCGCCGGGATGCAGCGCCTGCATCAAAGCATCGGCGATCTGGGTCGTTAGATTCTCCTGAATCTGTAAGCGCCGCGCGAAGACGTCCACAATGCGAGCGACTTTTGAAAGGCCGATCACTTTCCCATCTGGAATGTAGGCGACGTGCGCTTTGCCGATGAAGGGAAGCAGATGGTGCTCGCACATCGAGTAGAGTTCGATGTCCTTCACCAAGACGATCTCACTCGCGTCCGAATCGAAAATGGCGCCGTTAACGATCTCATCCAGACTCTGCCTGTAGCCGTTCGTTAGGAACTCGAAGGCGCGCGCCGCGCGATTGGGCGTCTTCAAGAGGCCCTGGCGTTGCGGATCCTCACCGACCGCTTCGAGCAAATCGTGGAACGAGCGTTCCATTCCCGCGAGCTTGGCCGCTCCGCATCGAGGCAAGCTGCTGATTCGACGCTCCGCTGCCTCAAGCTCGGTCTCGTGATTTTGCCCAGCCACTTTTGTTTAATCCAGCCAGCTGAGCGGATATTTTGGATCGTCCAGTGCGAGCGATTCCTCGGTTAGTTCGAGTGTATGCGCCGTGTCGAACATCACCGCCAGTTCTTCGGTGCGGAGCGCATCCTTGCTCGCCATGATCGTGCCCGGATGCGGCCCATGCGGGATTCCGCGCGGATGCAGCGTGATCGAGCCACTTTCGATGCCGCGCCGCGATCCGAAATTTCCGCGCACGTAGAACAAGACCTCGTCGGCCTCCACATTGTCATGCACCCACGGTATTTTTACTGCTTCCGGGTGCGTATCCAGCATGCGCGGCGCGAACGTGCAGATGACGTAACCGCGCACTTCAAACGTCTGATGGATCGGCGGCGGTTGGTGCACGGTGCCCGTGATCGGTTC
>DASYVG010000183.1:0-4755 GCA_035937255.1 Chthoniobacterales bacterium
CCCGCTGCAGCGTGGTCAGATCGTACAATCGTGGCGACGCCTGGTTCGACGATTTCTTTTCCTCCGTGACCTTCGCGAGCGGCTGACCGTGGCACGCTGCGAGCACTTCGTCGGCCGTCGCCTTGTCTGGAATGCGATCGATGCGGTCGTGTTCGTCGTTCTCGGTTTTCTTAAAATTGGCGCGTTGATAAACGCCTTCGTAATTGCCGTTCGCGATCTCCAAGTTCGCGGTCACGCGCCAGAACGGCCGCGGCTTGAAATTCCGAATCTCCAGCTCGCGGCCGCAGACGATCGCGAGTGTCGGAGTTTGCACGCGGCCGACGGTGGCGACGTTCCGCCCGCGCGAGCCGAACATCCGCTTCGTAATCGCGCGCGTGCCGTTAATCCCAATCAGCCAGTCGCTCTCGCTGCGTGAGCGCGCCGCATCGGCAAGACCAGCCATCTGTTCGCCGTCGCGTAGTTTCTTGAACGCTTCGCGGATGCCCGCGGTGGTCATCGTCTGCATCCACGCGCGTTTCACCGGCAGCTTCGATTTCGAAAGCTGATAAAGGTTGGAAAAAATTAACTCACCTTCGCGGCCGGCGTCGCAGGCGTTGATCACCGTGTCGACATCTTTGCGCGCGAGCAGTTTTTTTAACTGATTGAACCGGTCCTTCGAGTCGGCGATGGGCTTGAGGCCGAACTTCTCGGGAATAATAGGAAGCGTTTCCAGCCGCCAGAAACCGTACTTCTTCTTGTCGATGTCCTCCGGCATCTCGAGCTCGACGACGTGGCCGACCGCGGACGAGATCACGTATTCGTCGTTCTCAAAGTGATCGCCTTTTTTCGGAACCTGGCCGAGCGCGCGCGCCAGATCCTGCGCGACACTTGGCTTTTCGGCAATGATCAGGGACTTGGACATGGGAGAGCGGAGACTCGCGAAGTTAAAGCCCCGAAACTAGCAGCACGTTGCGGACGAGCTTATGCGAGTTTCACGAAGTACTTGCCCGGCAACTGCTTGACGAGCCGTTTCAACTCGAGGCGCAGGAGGGTAGAAGAGACGGTGCCGCTTGGCAACTGCGACTTGGTCGCGATGTCGTCAATCGAGGTTTCCGTCGCCTCGATCGCATCGTAAACGTTCCGCTCGTCGGCGCTCAGCGTCGGCAGCGGACGTTCCGCTGCTTCGGCGGACGGCTTCGTTTCTGGCAACAAGATCTGCATGTCATCTAGAATATCGCTCGCGTCCATGACCAGCTTCGCACCCTGCTGGATGAGTCGGTTTGAACCTTGTGCGCTCGGCGCGTTAATATGGCCGGGCACGGCGTAGACAGATCGGCCCTGCTCAAGCGCCTGCGACGCGGTAATGAGCGCACCACTGTTCAGCCCTGCTTCCACCACGAGAATCCCGTGGCTCCATCCGCTGATGATTCGATTTCGCATCGGGAAGGTTTGCCGGTCCGGTTCGATCTCCATTGAAAACTCGGAGACGATCGCGCCGTTTCCCTGTCTGATCTTCTCCGCCAGCGCAGCATTTTCCGGCGGATACAATTTCATCAACCCCGAGCCGATCACCGCAATGGTGCGTCCTTTGGCAGCGATCGCTCCCTGGTGCGCAGCCGTGTCGATCCCACGGGCCAGACCGCTCACGACGGTCAACCCGGCGTAGGCGAGCTGATAGGAAAGCTTCTTCGCGGATTCGGTTCCGTAATGAGTCGTGCGGCGCGAACCGATGACACCGATCGCATGTTGATCGCGCTCCTCCAGTTTGCCCCAGACATAGAGCACGATCGGGGGAGCATGAATTTCGCGCAGATGGCGCGGATAGAACGGCGATTGCGCGGTGATCACTTCCGCGCCGAAAGCGCGGATGCGATCCAGCTCCGCGCTGAGATCAATGGTCGTCTCCCAGCTCGTGATCTGTTCGGCGACTTCGTTCCCGATTCCTTCGACTGCACGCAGCGCGTTCGAACGCGCACGCAAGACTTCGTCCGGCGACGAGAACACCTCGAGGAGCTTGCGCAGGCGAACCGGCCCCATCATCGGGAGCATGTTCAGTGCGATGCACGCTTCGGTGGCGTTCATGCCAAACGAAAGCCCGTCGGAAACGCGAGCGGAATCAGACCGGTACGTCCCGCCTTAAAACGGGATTTCGTCGTCGTCCGGCTCCGCGGCCGCGCTCGCTTTGGGCGGTGGTGCGCTGGAACGCCCGCTCGCTCCGCGTTCCGCGCGCGCTCCCTCTTCTCCCTCGCCGCCTCCCGCACTGGGCCGGCTTCCGAGCAACTGCATCGTCTCACCCACCACGCGGAGCTTCGTCCGTTTTTGGCCGCTTTGTTTGTCGTCCCACGAATCCAGTTGCAAGCGGCCTTCGATGAAAACAGGCCGGCCCTTCTTGAGGTATTCGCCCGCGATTTCCGCCAGACGCGCCCACAAGACAACGTCCACAAACGTGACTTCTTCGCGCTTCTCACCATTATCGAGCGAATACTGACGATTGACGGCGAGTCCAAGGTCACAAACCGCGCTGCCTTTCGGAGTGTAACGAACTTCCGGATCGCGCGTCAGATTCCCGAGCAGGATGACTTTATTGAAGCTGGCCATGCCGTGGTTCTAACGGACTTATTGCGGAGCCGCACTCTTTTTCGGCGCCCGCTCGGATTTCGGCCGCAGCTTTTGGTAGTGCTGACGGTAGACTTCCGGGTCGAGTTTAAACTTGGAGCGGAGCTTCGTGATTAGTTGCGAGTCCGCGTGGAAGATAAAGTTCACGAAGTGGCCGGCTTCCAATTCTCCCGTCTGGTAGGAAAACTGCCGCTTGTCCATCTTCTGCACCTGCTCGATTTCAGCGCCTTCCTTCTGGAATTCGGATTCCAGCCGGTCCACGACATCCTTCACAGTATCTTCCCGGCCCTGCGTGTTGAGGACGAGCAACGCTTCGTAACGATTCTTCATAATTCTGCGGCTTGGTTGAATTTGTTCATCGCGGAAAGCACGCCATTGTCAACGGCCCATTTGGCCGCTTCCGCGGCGCGAACCACGGCTTTTTCCACCATTGGTCGCTCTTCTTCGAAAAAACGGCCGAGGACGTGATCGATCGCGCCTTCCGTTGGCGCTGATCCAATTCCGATTCGGAGCCGCGGCACCGCGTCCGTCCCAAAGTGCATCAGGACAGACTCGATCCCGTTGTGCCCGCCGGAGCTTCCATCGGGCCGGATCCGCAGCCTTCCCAGAGGCAGCGCCAGATCGTCGCAAACCACCAGAATCTCTTCCGGTGGGATTTTGTAGAACTGCGCGACCACGGAAAGCGCCTCGCCGCTCCGGTTCATGTATGTCCAGGGTTTCACGAAGAGAACGTCGCTCGCCTTTGCCCAGACAGCGCCCCACTTAGTCGCATGTTCCCAGCGCGCGTCCGCCTGCGAGACAAGCCGATCGAGCACGGCAAAACCGACGTTGTGACGGGTGCGCTCGTACTCCGTCCCGGGATTGCCGAGGCCGGCCACGAGCCGAAGGGACGGCGCTTTCGACTGCAAAGCTGCCTAACGAATCGAGAAAGATCCCGAGATCACTTCTTCGCGTCTTTGTCCTTCGTGCCGCCCGCCGCAGCAGCCTCAGGTTCGTCCGTCTTCTTCTCCTTGATAACTTCTGGCGCCGTCGGCGCTTCCGCCGCCACCACCACCGGCTCTTCCTCCACCGTCGGAGCCATGACTGAGAAAGCGGTCAGGTCCGGCTGGATCTTTGTCTTGACGCCTTCCGGCAGCTTGATGTCGCGCACGTGAATCGCGTCGCCGATGTTGAGCTCGGATACATCCACCGTGATTACGTCCGGCAGATCACGCGGCAGGCATTCGATCGCGAGCGAGCGCAAGCTTTGTTCGAGCAAGCCGCCGAAATTCTTGACGCCGTTGGCGGTGCCGGTTGCTTCCAGCGGCACATCCGCGTCGATCATTTCGTCCATCGACACGGCATGGAAATCGACATGCAAAACTTCGCCGCCGAGCGGCGCGTGCTGCACTTCCTGCACGAGTGCCATGCGGTTGGCGCTGTCGCCCGCGATCTCGAGTTCCACTAGAATGTTCTCGCCCGCGGCGTGACTCAGCATCGCGCTGATATCGCGCCGGGAAACCTGCAACGGCTCCGGCTTATCCCTGGCGCCGTAAATTATTGCCGGCACGATTCCGCGCGCCTTGAGCTTCCGCACTGCGGCACGCCCGGTCTCGGTTCGTCGTTCTGCCGTGAGTTTTACTTGTTTAGCCATGTTTCGTCGTGCCGTTATCTATCTTAAACAGCGACGAGACGGATTCGTCGTTGTGAATCCGCTTGATGCCTTCGCCGAGAAGCTCGGAGACGCAGAGCACGGTCGTTTTAAATCCATCCACCGTGCGCACCGGCGTGCTGTTCGTCGTAATTAATTCCTCGATCTCAGATTTTTGCAACCGCTCAATCGCAACATCGACCAACACTGCATGCGAAACGCCGGCGTAAATATCGAGCGCCCCATTCTTTTTTAGAATCGCGGCCGCGGACGTCAGGGTTCCCGCCGTCTCCGTCAGATCGTCCACCAGAAGCACATCGCAATCTGCCACATCACCGATGAGGTAGAGCGCTTCGGTCTCGGTCGCGCTTTTGCGCTGCTTCGCCACGATCGCGAGGCTGGCGCCGAGCGCCTGCGAGTAGGCCGATGCCATTTTCAGTCCGCCGACGTCGGGCGAGACGACGACGGTTTTGCGCGTCAATTTCGTCCGCAGATACTTGATCAGGACGGGCATGGAATAGAGGTGATCG
>DASYVG010000184.1:0-4791 GCA_035937255.1 Chthoniobacterales bacterium
TACCACGAAGGTGATTGCCGGATATAAAGACGGCATTTTGACGGTGACCCTCCCGAAGGCGGAAGAAGGAAAACCGAAACAAATCAAAGTGAATGTGGACTAACAGATGCGGCTAGGATTCAGTTCCGGCCGCGCGGAAAGAAAGGAAATGACTACGGATACTTTAGTAGGAGACAATCGCTCGAACAGTAACGGTCAGCAGCCAGCGGAGCAGTTCGCCGCGCCGATGGCGGCGTCCTCGAGAATAACGACGGCTACACCTTGCAAGTGGAAATGCCGGGCGTGAACAAGGAAGGTCTGGAAATTTGGATTGAAAATAACGAGCTGACGATCGTCGGCCGTCGATCCATCCCGGGTATCGCAGGAACCCTGGTCCATCGCGAATCCCGGAAAGAGAACTTCCGACGCGCGTTTGAACTCGATCCATCGATTGATAACGAGAAGATCAGCGCGAAGGTCGAGCATGGCGTGCTCACGTTGACGTTGCCGAAAACGGAACAGGTGAAGCCGCGCCGAATCGCGGTTGGCTAACGCTGATCGGATAAATCGCAACTTGCGAGGGGCCGCAAATCTAAACGGTTTGCGGCCCTTTTGTTTGCGCTCCTCGACGCGGATGCGCTGACCTCGGCCAGATCAGCTTTTGTGCTTGGCGAAGGCGGCGCGCGCTCGTAGGTACAAGCTCCCGCTATGGCCACAAAAACCGAAGAGAAAACCGGCAAGGATCAGCTCATCGCTGCCCGTAACAAAAATCTTGATTTGGCGATTCAACAAATCGCCAAGGACTACGGCGACGGTGCTATCATGCGACTGGGGGACGACTCGATCGTCGATATCGATGTCATTCCGACAGGAAACATTCTGATTGACCGGGCCTTGGGCGTCGGCGGATTTCCGCGCGGTCGAGTGGTGGAAGTGTATGGCCCTGAAGCTTCAGGCAAAACGACTCTTACGCTCACCGTCATCGCGCAGGCGCAAAAACGCGGCGGCCTGGCCGCTTTCATCGACGTCGAGCACGCTCTCGACCCGCAATACGCGCGCAAGCTGGGAGTCAACCTCGATGACCTTCTCGTCTCGCAGCCCAGCTCTGGCGAAGAGGCCCTTCGTATCTGCGAAACTCTGGTCCGCTCCAACGCCCTTGACGTCGTGGTGCTCGATTCCGTGGCCGCGCTGGTGACAAAGGCGGAACTCGAAGGCGAAATCGGTGACACCACCGTCGGTGCGCAAGCCCGTCTCATGAGCGCCGCTTTGCGCAAGCTGACGTCGCTCATCTCGAAGGCGCGGACCTGTTGCATCTTTACTAATCAGATCCGCGAGAAGATTGGAGTGATGTTCGGCAATCCGGAAACCACGCCGGGCGGGAAAGCCTTGAAGTTTTATGCCAGCGTCCGCGTCGATATCCGTCGCATCGGGGCGATCAAGCAAACCGATGGAGTGGTCACGGGTAATCGCACCCGTGTGAAGATCGTGAAGAACAAAGTAGCGCCTCCGTTCCGGGAAGCGGAATTCGACATCATGTACAACGAGGGAATTTCATCGACCGGCGCGCTGCTCGACCTCGCGCTGGAAAAGCAGATTGTGGAAAAACGGGGCTCTTGGCTCAGCTACAAAGGTTCACAGCTGGCGCAGGGCCGGGACGCGGCGAAGGAAGCTCTGAAGAGCGATCCTGCGCTTTACGAAGAGCTCGAAGCTGCGGTGAAAGCGAAGCTTGACGAAGAGAAAAATTAGCGTCGAGCGCGCGAGGCGCAGGTGACGAAGCTTGCGCTCACGTTTCCGTTTTGCTAAATGACGGAATCCCGCTCTCAAGACCGCGCGAGGAGAACTGGAGGTTTCCCCATGAACTTACGTTGCCCGCTCATGCGGCCGGCCGTCTTGGTCCTTTCCGCCGCGGCCTTCGCTCACCTCACCTCTGCCGCGAATTCCGAATCCCAACAACCGCTTACCAGCTTGATGACTGGTTTGGGGAATCATCATCACGCGGTTTCGACCAAGAACCGGGAGGCGCAACAGTTTTTCGATCAAGGGATGAACCTTGTCTTCGGCTTCAACCATGATGAGGCGCGGCGGTCCTTCGCGCGCGCGGCGCAACTCGATCCGAAGCTGGCCATGGCATGGTGGGGCGTCGCACTGACGCTTGGCCCGAATTACAATCTGCCGGTCGATCCCGAGCGCGAAAAGGCTGGCTACGACGCGGTCCAGCACGCGCTCGCCTTGGAGGAGAATGCCTCTGGCCCGGAGAAAGATTACATCCACGCGCTCGTGGTTCGTTACTCAAATGACCCGAAGGCTGATCTGCCGGCGCTTGATGCTGCGTTCAAAGATGCCATGCAGAAGCTGTCGGCGCGCTATCCGGACGATCTCGACGCCGCCACGTTCTACGCCGAAAGCGCCATGAACTTGCGGCCGTGGCATCTTTGGACGGCGGACGGGAAACCGGCGGAAGGCACGGAGGAAATCCTCGCCGTGCTCGAATCGGTGCTAAGACGCGACCCGAATCATCTCGGAGCAAATCATTATTACATTCACGCGATCGAAGCGTCACCGCATCCAGAGCGCGGACTGGCGAGCGCTGAACGGCTGACCAAACTTGCGCCTGCCGCGGGCCATCTCGTTCATATGCCTGCGCATATTTACGCGCGGGTCGGTGATCATCCCGCGGCCGCTCGCGCCAACGCGGTAGCTGCACGCGCGGACCGCACATACCTCTCGGCGACGCACGAGCACGGCGTTTACGCGATGATGTATTACAGTCACAACCTGCACTTTCTCGCTTACTCAGGCTGCATGGACGGCGCGCTCGTGGAAGCGCGCGGTGCTGCCCGGCAGCTCGTGGCCAATGTTTCATCGCATGTAAAAGAGATGCCGACATTAGAGGGTTTTCTGCCGACGCCCATGCTCGTTCTGCTCGCTTTCGACCGATGGGATGACATCTTGAAACTCCCATTTCCCGATCAATCCTTCGCTATGACCAATGCCGTCTGGCGTTTCGCGCGTGGAATGGCTTTCGCCCACCTCGTGAAACTGGAGGACGCAGAGAATGAACAAAAAATCTTTCGTGATTCTGCTTCGAACATCCCGCCCGATGCGATGTACGATCCGCTCAATAAGACAGCGGACGTTTTTAAGATTCACGACAATGTTCTGTCGGCGGCGATCTCTGATGCACGACGCGATACGGCGGCCTCAATCGCGGCGCTGCAGCGAGCCGTCCTGGCTGAAGATGCGCTAAGTTACAGCGAACCCCCGGCGTGGTATCCGCCCGTCCGTCCACTCCTCGGGCGCGCCCTGCTGGCAAGTGGCCAGAACCGCGAGGCGGAACAAGTTTTCCGTGCAGATCTGGAGAAAAATCCCCGGGATGCGCGGGCGCTCGCTGGCCTGCGCGATTGCCTGAAAACCGAAGGTCGTGCCTACGAAGCCGAGCAGGTCGACGCGCAATTTCGTGCCGCTTGGAAGAGCTCAGGCAATTTGCTAGCCGGCGTCGGCAATCCCTAACTGAATTTCTTTAACGTCAACTGTCGGGAGCGGTCCTGGCTCGAGGCGCGTTCAGCGATACATGAGTTCCGTGTCGAAGCCGTCGCGCGGCTGTTTGTGAAACTCGACGAACGTTTCCGCAATCAAGTTCGGATCGAAGTGCGTGCCAGACTTGACCATCCCGCAAATCGTCACCGTCCCCGCGTGAATCGCTGTGCCCCGCATTTCGTGCGCAAGGGAGAAAGCAAGGTTCCGGAGGGCCGCTTTGCCCAAGGAAACCGAGGCATAGTCAGCTGCAGGCTCGAGTGCGAAGCCGCCTCCGGTGAAGATGATGGTGCCACGCCCAGCCGCTTGCATCGATGGCAGGACGCACTGCACGGCGGTGAGCGCCCCCGCCACATTCGCACGGAAATCTCGAACTGACCGCAATTACGGATCGCGCCGCGCGCGGGATGCATCGCGTTTTTGTGCGTTTGCCAGAGCGATTGTGAAATCGCGACGATTCGCGTTAACGTCATGGCCGCACGATGACCTCAGCGCAGATCAGACAATCGTTCCTCGATTTCTTTCGCGAGAAATCGCACATGATCGTGCCGTCGTCATCGCTCCTGCCGGACGCGCCCAACCTGCTCTTCACCAACGCCGGCATGAACCAGTTCGTGCCCATTTTCCTCGGCCAACAAAAGCCGCAGTGGACTCCGCCGCGCGTGACCGACACTCAGAAATGCATTCGCGCGGGCGGCAAGCATAACGACCTCGATGACGTCGGCCTCGACACCTATCACCACACGTTCTTCGAGATGCTCGGCAATTGGAGCTTCGGCGATTACTTTAAACGCGAGGCGATTGATTGGGCATGGGAGCTCGTGATCGAGCGGTGGGAATTTCCGCCGCAACGGCTCTACGCGACGGTTTATGTTCCAGATTCACGGCGAAGGACTTGGAAAGCCGAGCTTGGCCGCATTAGCAAGAATGCTGAGGCGGAAGGTGGCAGGATTCTGTGGGACGACAAGAACCCCAACGAAGCCAACAGCATCGAGATTCCCGACCGCGAATCGACGCAGCATTGGGCCGCGCTCTTTGTCAAAGCAGGATTGGACCCGCGTGAGCATGTCGTTGCGGGTAATCGCAAGGACAACTTCTGGATGATGGGCGATACGGGCCCGTGCGGTCCTTGCTCCGAACTGCACGTCGACCTCACGCCTGAGGGCAATACGAAAGGTGAGCTCGTGAACGCCGGCGATCCTCGCTGCATTGAGATCTGGAACCTCGTCTTCATCCAGTTCAACGCCAACGCCGACGGCACGTTCTCGCCCCTGCCGC
>DASYVG010000185.1:0-4117 GCA_035937255.1 Chthoniobacterales bacterium
GACGATCAACGTTCAAGCTCGAGACGAGCGCGCCGGCTAGCGCCGGCTGGAACTTCTCCGGCGCGTGCAGGCCCTTCAGCAACGCTTGCGAACCCGCCACCAGTCCTTCGCCTTCGTCATTTAGTTGTTGGAGAATCTCGACGCGCGATTTCTTTTCCGCAGTAACTCGCTCCGCCGCGCCGGCCGCACGTTCGGCAGAAGAGAGAGCGGTCTGATGATTGCGCAATTCCGTTTCGGCCGCGTCAGCTTCTGTGCGGATCAATTCGAGTTTTCGTTCCTCGTTCCGGACGGCCGTTTCAGCCGTAGCCACTGTCTCCCGCGCGCCATCACGATCGGCGCGTGCATCGTCGATTGCTGCGGAGAGCTGCTCAACGCGCGTCGCACTGGCCTGCCGGCGCGAGGTCGCACCAGTAAGTTCGTCGCCGAGACGTGAAACGCGGTCCTGCAAGCGGCAAACCGACAGGTTGAGCGCTTGTAACTCGGTCTCATGGCGCGAGCGATCGAGCCGGGCCGCCGCGGCCTTCTCTGTCCACTGCGCAAACTCGTCTTGTTTCGTGTGCAGCAATCGATTTGTCATCTCGATGAGCGCATTGGCTTCTTCGATTTGCGTGGCTTGTTGAGTGCGTTTCGCTTCGGCTGCCGCAATGTCAGAACGATATCGCTGCATGAGATCCGTCAACTCGTCCGCTCGTTGCCGGTTGAATTCGATCCGGCTGCGATGGCTCGCAATCGCACTTTGCAAGCGATGCACCTCCGCGCGCGCGTCCGAGGTCTCGTCCTCGATCGCCCCCAGTTCGCACCGTTTCTCCGTCAAGAGATCTTCGTTCGCTTCGATTTCCTTCTGGGCGGCACGCTCAGCTTCTTCGTGATGCTGGATCTCAGCCGCCGCGCCGCGCCGCGCCGCTTCGAGTTCATCGAGGCGACGGCGTGAGTGATGGGTATCGAGCACTTGCAGGTCGCCGAGGAGCGCCTGGTAACGCCGCGCTTTGCCCGCCTGGCGCTGCAGCGATCCAATCTGCCGCTTCACCTCTTTAATGATGTCGCCGATGCGCAGAAGATTGGCTTCGGTCGCTTCCAATTTCCGCAGCGCTTCGCGTTTTTGCGTTTTGTATCGGGTGATCCCGGCCGCTTCTTCAAAGACCGTGCGCCGATCTTCCGGCCGGGAGCTGAGAATCAAGTCGATCTTGCCCTGCTCCATGATCGAGTAGGCGCTGCGGCCCACGCCGGTATCCGCAAACAAACTCTGAATGTCGCGCAGCCGGCAGCCGGTTTTGTTCAGAAAATACTCGGAGTTCCCATCGCGATAAACGCGCCGTGTGACGCGCACCTCATGCCAGTCGACCCCGAGTTCGGCCCCGCAGTTGGTAAAGGTCAGAGAAACTTCTCCGAACCCGACCGGCTTCCGGGAATCGGTTCCGTTGAAAATGACGTCGGCCATTTCCCCGCCCCGCAGCGCTTTCGCCGATTGTTCGCCCAGAACCCATCGAACTGCATCAAGGACGTTGGACTTGCCGCAGCCGTTCGGACCGACAATTGCCGTCACGCCTTCGTGAAAATCGAAGACCGTTTTGTCGGCGAAAGATTTGAAGCCGATCAGTTCGAGAGATTGAAAATACATGGGAACGGGCGGCGTCCGCCTCGTCGGTCAATTAACAATACACGGGAGTCAAGTGACAAGCGAAAAAACACCAGTTCTCGCGGCCCACCTCAAGCCGGAACACAAGATATTGCGCTACGTCAGACGGTTCGTGCCCGTGGATTTTCGCACGAAGTAGAGGAGGGAACCGCCCACAAACACGGTTCCCGCGGCCGCGAACTCCCGCCAGCTGGCGTGCGACAGGATCCAACCCACCACAATCGCTGCGAGCACCGGGACGGCTTTCTGACCCGGGAAGCGAAACGGGTCTCCCTCAGTGCGAACATCGCGGCGAATCAGCTCCCAGGTAGCGGCGCAACAAAAGAGATAGACGAGCAGGAGCGCGATGTTGGAAAGGATCGCGAGCCGTTCGAAAGTGCTGCTGAGCGAGCCGAGGAACCCAAGCATCGCGTACGCGATGAGCGCGATGTGCGGCGTTCGGAAGCGGGGGTGGACGCGCGAGAAAACGGCGGGAAAGATTCCGTCGCGACTCAGGGCGAAAAGCATGCGGGGCGAGGCCAGAACATCGCCGCTGATGAAACCCAGAGCCGAAACGGCCGCGCCTGCCAGCACAAGCGAGCGACCGAAGGTGCCGAGGAATCGCGTCGCTGCTTCGGCCAGCGGCGCAGCGGTGAATTTCGACAGGTCGGGGCCGAGGATACCCTGAGCGACCAACTGAATCGCAATGTACAAAACGGTGGTGACCGCGAGCGCATAGAAGATCGAGCGCGGCACGGTGCGAGAAGGATTTTTTACCTCGCCACTTGGCACGAGTGCGATTTCGATTCCGGAAAAAGCGAAGACCAGGAGGAGGACAGACTGACCGAGCGGCGCGCTGGCCGGCCAGGCGGGCAGTGCGACAAAATCCTTGTTCACGTAGAAAATGCCGGCCACGACGAAGAGAAGAAGCGGGACGAGCTTGATCAGGGTGAGTGTCGCCATCAAACGTGCACCGGAGCGGATACCGAGGATGTTGATATAAGCGAAGGAGGCGAAGACAACGAAGAGGAGGAGGGCGCGGTTGAAGCCGCTGGTAAACATGGGAAAGGCGAACCCGATGGAGCCGGCAAACGCCGCCGCGACGCTGGCGGCCCCGAGCGCGACCGTGATGAAAAGCAGAAGACCCGCGAGAAATCCGACGTACGATCCGAAGGCCGCTTCCACATAGGCATAGAGGCCGCCGCTGAGCGAGACCCGGCTGCCGGCCATCGCAAAGCAGGTCACGACGAGTCCCATTGCGATCGCGCACAGCACGAAGGCGATCGGCGCCCCGGTCCCGAGAGCTGCCGCAACCGTCGCGGGGATGACGAAAATTCCGGCGCCTACCGTTGTGTTGATAATGCTCGCAGTCAGCCCGGGAACTCCGAGAGCTCGCACGAGTTTGCTTTCGGTTTCTCCTCCGGGTTGCGCGCCCACGCCAGCGAACAGTGAGTCGGCCCGTTCGCCGGCACAAGCGCAAAGGAGACGCAAAATTCCGCCAACGAACCGGTAGGCAAGTGCGAGAAATTTAGGTTACGGTGCCGCCATGCGCCCGAGTCATCTGGAAGACTTCTATTCTTTTCTCCGTTTCCCCAGCATCTCGACTGACGATGCGTTCCGCGAAAAAACGAGCGCCTGCGCACGCTGGCTCGTCGACAAGCTGACGGCGTTCGGGTTGGAAGTGAAGCTGGTGCCGACGGCCGGGCACCCTGTCGTCTGGGCCAAGAACAAACATCAACCCGGTCGTCGCACCGTTTTGATTTACGGCCATTACGACGTGCAGCCGCCCGATCCGCTGGAACTCTGGGATTCGCCCCCTTTTGAACCAGTGCTAAAGAATGGCTACGTTTTCGCGCGCGGTTCGACTGACAACAAGGGCCAGATTCTTTCTCATATTCTTGGCGTGCAGGAGACGCTCGAGCAGAGCGGCGATCTTCCGGTCAATTTGCATTTCGTAATCGAAGGGGAGGAGGAAATCGGCAGCGTAAGCCTGCCCAAATTCCTCTCCGAAAACCGGGACGCCCTGCACAGTGATATTGCCGTGGTCTCGGACACCGGGATGATCGCGCGCGGAAAGCCGACCTTGAGCTACGGACTGCGAGGCGTGACCGCACTCGAATTGAAAATCACGGCGGCCAGAATCGATCTGCACTCCGGGGTCTACGGTGGCGCCGTCTCCAATCCGATCACGGCGCTGGCGCGCTTGCTCGCAACCATGCATGACGCAGATGGTCACGTCGCAATCGACGGCTTCTACGACCAGGTGCTCCCCTTGGAAGATTGGGAGCGCGAGGCATGGCGGAAACTACCAATCGATGCGGACAGGGAGATCCTGCAGGAAACGGGGGCTCCGGCTTTGTTCGGCGAGAAGGGTTACTCCACTCTCGAGCGGATTTGGGGACGGCCGACGGCGGAGATCAACGGGATCGGCGGCGGCTATCAAGGTATGGGCACCAAGACTGTGATCGCCAGTCACGCGATGGCCAAGGTCACATTCCGGTT
>DASYVG010000186.1:0-2357 GCA_035937255.1 Chthoniobacterales bacterium
CGTCCAGAGCTTTCCGCGGTAACCGGTGGGATGGATGCCGCGGGTGTACGGAAACTCGCCCGGAAGCGGAATGTCGCGGATGGCATCGAGGTCGGCAACGTCGGCAGGGGTGGAGAGCGGGTTGACCTCCATATTGCTGACCGTCGTGAAATCTTTTTTCCACGGCGCTTTCTTAGAGGTCAGAGGATCGAGAGTCTGCTTGCGCCATCGGGCATCTTCGGCGCGCACCCTGGCCATCGTCTCCGCTGAGAACAGTGGAAGCTGCGCCTCCTCAGCCTTCGGAACCGGCTTCTGCGTTGCCTGCTGCTTCTCGACGTCCAATCCGCTCTGGGTCATATCTTCTCCACATGGTAGCGATCTCTAAAATCCAACGGCTTTCTGGCCAGAAACATTCGCATTCCATGCCGAGGCTCGGCCGTTGCGAAAAGCCGTGCGAACTCGGCTCGTTCCGCAAACGGGTGGCGTTGCCGCAGGAGAGAGGCTCCGCTCTGGAGCGCGAGAATGCTCCTGCCGCCGATCCACTCCTGCGCCCACTCTAGCGAATCGACATCACGCGGCACAAGCGCGTCAGCGATCCCCGCCTGCTGCGCTTGGCAGGCGTCGAGCGTTCCAGCGTGTCGAAGCAAAAGAGATGAGGCTCCCCTTTCCGTTCTCCGAAGAAGAGCCGCGGCGACGGCCGGGAACGATGGTCCACTGGCGAAATCGATCTCTGCATCCGCCTTCAGAGCGAAGAAATCAGAGAAGAGTGCGGCGGCGAGACCGAATTTCCCGAGTCTTCCTTCACCGACAGACAGGAGCATTGAGCGCCGCGAGACGATGCGACGCAGCATCGATTCGCCGATGTTCTCCAGAGCCGATCCAACGAATACGATCAAGGCTGCATCGCGGTCGATTCGATCGAAGGTTGGCTCGTCAACTGGCAACGACACCAGGTACAGGCGTAGTTTCCTCCCGAGATGTTCGATCAACATAGTTACTTCTTCTTTTTTTACGGCCGGCGCTTTCGTTCGATCATCGAGGTGCTGACGGTCTGGAGTCTACCCTGAGGTGGGAATCGAGGCTTGATCGATTCACGTGCACGCAGTCGAACGGCGGAGAAGACGATTCGATGGTGCGCGACAATCCAGCGCGCGAAGGCGCGCGGCAGACCTGTAGCACCGGGCGTGAGCCCGGTGTTGTGATGCGCCGGATTTACCTTTGCTTTGTTTCTTCCGTCAGCCCGCGAAGGCGGGCGGCAGACCGGGACCGCGCAAAACCGAGGTACACTCGGCGCAGGGACTTCCGCATGGTCGCAAGCCATGCACAGCTATACCGCAATTCTGTACCACATTACGTTCGCGACCTTCGACCGGCGGCCGGCGATCACTTCGCAATTCCGAAATCGCCTTCATGGGTATCTCGGTGGTACCGCCAACAATCTCGATGCGAAAGCACTCGAGATCGGCGGAGTCGCGGATCACGTTCATCTGATGGTCGAGGGTGGGCCAACACTGGCCGTCGCCGACCTCGTCGGCAAGCTGAAATCCAACTCATCGCGGTGGCTCCATGACACCAGCCTTGCGCCGGGCTTTGATTGGCAACGCGGTTACGGAGCTTTTTCGATTTCGCGCTCCGACGTCCCATCCGTGGGGCGCTACATTCGCGACCAGGAGAACCATCATCGAACACTGACGTTCGAGGAGGAGTTGCGGTCGCTTCTCCGGGAGAACGAAATCGCCATCGATGAGCGGTATTTCTTGAAGTGAGGGGTAGCGGACAGTTTGCGCGCGATCTGTCGCCCGCCTTCGCGGGCTCGCGCGTCGTTTGAAAGCATCCAGATCTCGGACGGCTCCGCGGACACCGGGCTCACGCCCGGTGCTACAGGTCTGCCGCGCGCCTTCGCGCGCTACCCTGGCGAAGACAGAAGCTCTGAACATCAAATCGCTCCATTACTGTAACTCATGCGGTTATTTGCGATTTGGGGCAGCGGCTGGACGCGATACGCCTGTAGCGCGCGAAGGCGCGCGGAAGACCTGTAGCACCGGGCGTAAGCCCGGTGTTGCGACGTCCAACGTACACTCTCAGCCCGCGAAGGCGGGCGACAGATGATGCGTCCGCGATCTGCCGCCCGCCTTCGCGGGCTCGTAAATCCAAAGCAGTTCTTACCGTTCGTCGGCGCTACACCAGGCTCACGCCCGGTGCTACAGGTCTGCCGCGCGCCTCCGCGCGCTGGATTGCCATGCAACGCAGAATTGCATCCCCACCCGGGCGTTCGTGCAACATCACGCTCGAGGCATCGCATTACCCGCGTGATCGGGGACGTGCCCAGATAGCGCGTTCGTATTGCTCGCGAATCACTCGATCCTTGGTGATGAGCG
>DASYVG010000187.1:0-1596 GCA_035937255.1 Chthoniobacterales bacterium
AGCCGCAGCGATTGGTGATCGTCGGGGACCTGGTGCACGACCGTGCGGCAGCCGCCGAGCTTAAGCCAGCTCCTGGTACGCATCCGTGAGCGCTGCGAAGTGATAACCATTGCCGGCAACCACGATCGTCAGCTCCTGACACTCGATTTTTTGGAACTGGTCGACAATTTCCCGCGCTCGTTCAGCAAACGAACTGTTGGATCATGCCGGCATTTTCGCCGTAGGCGAGCGGCACGACCTGGAAGCCGATGCCAAGAATCGCGTCTGGGTCTGCACGCCGCACCGAATTTTTTGCCTCGAACACTCGGAGTCCGTCGACGCCGAGCCGACCTCTGCGCGTTAAACGCGAGCCGCCCCACCCATCTCCGATGTGCAATGAGGGCAGCGCGTTGCTTTGATCGGAATCGTCATGGAGCAAAACGGGCAGTCCTTCGAGACCGGAGCGGCCGCCGGCGCAGGACGTTTCATTCTGTTTAGCATTCGCACGATCAGGAAAATGCAGAGGGCGACGATCAAAAAGTTGACGACGAACGTGATGAAGTTGCCGTAGTTCCACGTGATGGCGCCAGCCTTGAGCGCGTCCGCGGGTGTGGCGAAGGGGCCGCCATTCGGCGCGTCTTTCAGGACGAGGAATTTATTGGAAAAATCCAGACCGCCGGTCAGTAAAGCAATCGGAGGCATGATGATGTCTTTGACCAGCGAGGTGATGATCGATCCGAAGGCGGCGCCGATGATGACGCCAACCGCGAGATCCATGGCATTCCCTTTGACGGCGAACTCTTTGAATTCTTTCCACATGCCGCACATGTCCTCAGGTCGCCACGACGTTGACAAGCTTGTTCCTGATCACGACCACCTTATGGATCGTTTTACCGGCCGTGAACTCGGCGAGGCGAAGATTGGCGCGCGCGATTCTCTCTAGCTCCACGTCGGATGCACCGAGCGGAACGCGGACGCGGTCGCGCACCTTGCCATTTACTTGCAGGATGATCTCAACTTCGTCTTCCACGAGGAGTTGCGGATCGTACTCCGGCCAGCGTTGCGCGTCGATCTCACCAGCTCCATCCGGAAAACGTCCTGCGAGCGTCTGCCAGAGTTCCGAGGTCAGATGCGGCGCGAAAGGGTTCAGGAGGATCAGGAATGTGCGCAACGAACCGACTGGCTTTACCGGCAGGTTTGTGAGCGCGTTCACACAAATCATCATCTGCGAGATCGCGGTATTGAACGAGAGCGTCTCGATGTCTTCGCCCACTTTCTTTACCGTAGCGTGCAATACCTTGAGCAGCGGCTTCTCCGGTTTGATGTCCTGCACGCTCGACGCGAGCACCCAATCCCCCGCCTGATTTTCCTCCATCACCAGGCGCCAGACGCGAGCGAGAAAACGAGCGACGCCCTCCACCCCTTTCATGCTCCACGGCTTCATTTGCTCCAGCGGGCCCATGAACATTTCGTAGCAGCGAAATGCATCGGCGCCGTACTGCTCGATCACGTCGTCCGGGTTGACGACGTTGCCGCGCGATTTCGACATCTTCTGTCCATCCTCGCCGAGGATGATGCCTTGATTGACCAGCCGTTGAAACGGCTCCGGCTTCGAGA
>DASYVG010000188.1:0-7445 GCA_035937255.1 Chthoniobacterales bacterium
CGCGAAATAATCATCTGCCCGGAACTCACACCGACGTGGACGTCGAGTCGACCGAAGAGATCGCTTTGGCCGTTGGCGCGCAGTTGGGCGAACGACTGCACGAGCTTAAGTGCGTGTCGCGTCGCCCGTTCGGCTTGCTCGGCATCCTTCGTGGGAAATCCAAAAAGCGCAACGACACCTTCGCCGTCGGCCGATTCGATGTAAGCGCCCGCCTCCAGAAAATGATCGGTTGTGCGCTCGATAAAGCGTTCGCTCATCCCGGCAAAAGCAGCGGCGTCCATTTCCTCCGCCAGGTCGTGTTTGTTTGCGATGTCGCAGACCACCGCGGTCGCTTCGAAAGATTTCGCGACGCCTTCCTCCGGCATATCCGCGCTATCCAAATCGGCAATGCGTTCGGCCGAGAGCCGATTTGCGAACAGATAAGCTGCGCTGAGGGAGCGGCGATGTCGCACGAGTGCCCGCCAGGAGATGGCGAGCACAAAGGCGAAAACGACCGCCAGGACCGCCGGCAGCGGTTGGAAGAAAATGCGGTAGAGCGCCAAAACCCAGGAGAGTGCGATCAACTCGACGAGGAGGGCGGCGATCAGCCAGCCAAGGCGTTTGCGCCGTGGAGATTCGAGCGCCATCCATCCGACCGCAAAAGCAAGTAGCGGCACGAGGAGGAGCTGCCATTTGTCACTCACAAGACCTGTGGCCGATTGATCACGAGAGACAAAGGCGGTCAGCGCCATTTCCGAGCGGAGCGCGAGCCCGCTTTGATGCAGCGCGAGGATCAACCCGCTTACGAGGACGCCGATTACCAGCGTGGGAAGCAAAGACCGTTTGACCACGGAAATTGCTCTCAGGCTTTCGGCGCGGAAGCAAGTGGATAGTGGGAACGCACCACCAGATCGCTCAGAAATTTGTCCGGCGCATCGACGGCCTCGCGTCCGAGCGGGAAACTTTTCTGGCCCGTATTTTTCCTCACCAGGTTGAGCCCAAAATAGAAGTCTTTGAAAAGGTGGGCGCAGAGTTCCGCCATCGTCATCCGCTCCGCGTGTGCGCGCTCGATCAAACGCTCCACGGCCGGAGCCTCAAACCTGATCTCGATTCCGTGCTGGCTCAAAAATCCGTGGGCAAACGCATGGGCCGCTTCGGCCAGAGCTGCTTCTTCCTGTCTCGATCCTTCAGCCATGAGGCGCGCGAGCACCTGCTTCGGCTCGCGCACAAGATCGGCGCTCACACGTAGTTGACTGATGCCGGATCCGGCGAGGTAATATTTGTAGTCGCGGAAGAGCTTTTCCCAGACAGTCAGAAGCCCCCGCGCCCCTGTTTTCTCCTGCGCCGCAGCGGCCGCCATCAGCCGCAAGGCCTCATCTTCGAAACTGATTTCAATGCCATAAGCACGGAAGGCGCGCTCGTACTGCCGAAGAATGCTGCCCTCGGAAAATTTCATGATCTTGTAGAGATCGTCGGCCGCCAGCTCCTCGCAGACGACTCGGACTGGCAAACGTCCGATGAACTCCGGTTCGAAGCCATATTCGATGAAATCCTGGGTGGTAACGTGCTGGAACAGTTCGTTGTCCATCACCTGACGCGGCTCGGCGTTGAAACCGATCTGCCCTTGCGCAATGCGCCGCGAGACCTGCTGCTTCAGGCGTTCGAAAGCGCCGCTCACCACGAACAAAATATGCCGCGTGCTGATCGTTTCGCGCTTCGCCTTCCCGCCTCGTTTCTGAAACTCGAAGGCGGCCTGGAGTTGTGACTGGAGATCGTTCGCGCTGCGCACCGGCACCTCTGTCTCCTCCATCAATTTGAGCAGAGTCGTTTGCACACCGCGCCCGCTGACGTCGCGGCCGACCAGATTTCCGGCGGCCGCAATTTTGTCGATTTCGTCAATATAAATAATGCCGAACTGCGCGAGCTCGACGTTGCCGTCCGCCTTCTGCACCAGTTCTCGTACCAGGTCTTCGACGTCGCCGCCGACGTAGCCCGTTTCGCTGAACTTGGTCGCGTCCGCTTTCACGAATGGCACCTTGATCAGCTCCGCGATGTGTTTGATCAGGTATGTTTTCCCGACGCCGGTAGGTCCGACGAGGATCACGTTCTGCTTCGCGTATTCCGTTTCATCGGCGCGCGCGGCATCCTCCTTTGCAAGGCGGCGCAGATAGTTGACGTGGTTGTAGTGATCGCAAACCGCGATCGAGAGGACCTTCTTGGCTTCGTCCTGCTGAATAACGAAACGGTCCAGATGCGCTTTGATGTCGCGCGGCAGAAAATCGAAATCGAAAGGCGCGTCCGAGGGCGCTTCGGGTTTCGGTTCCTCACCGGTTTCGGCAGTTTGAGGCTGCGTGAAGGTCGCAAACGAAACTTTGTCGCCGAAGTTTGTTTTCATAAACTCGGACAGTTTCGATTTCAGTTCTTCCGGGGAGGGAAAGGGGGGATTTTGTTCCATGCTCGAGCGCCCATCGCGTTTCCCGCGAGGCGAGCGCACGGAAGCTTACCATTGGCTGCGCTGGTGTAAACGACGCCTACGCTAAGCCGCACGGGAGCGGTCGTTTACTGGGCGGAATCAGTGTCCCTGTGCAACCTGTCGGCCTTGTTGCGCAAAGATCGCGTCAAGATCGGACACGACTTTCGCCGGGCCGAGATACTGTTTGCCGGCGTAGCTGTCGGAAATTACTTTCCCCGTGGCATCGACTAGGACCAGACACGGAATGCCGTCACCGGCGAGTTTGCTCAGAGCCGACGCGCCCGCGATTTTCGCAAAGTCGATTGCCGGCCAGGACATTTGCGTCTCGCGCATGTAAGTCTCCATCGCGAACTGCGAACGATCATTGCTCATGAAAACGATTTCGAACTCGGGATGCTGGGCGGAAACGCGGTTGTACCACTCCACCAGCTGCGGGGTAAATTTACGGCAAGGCGCGCACCAGTGAGCAGAGAAATAGAGTGCGATCAGTTTTTTTGCCGGCAGCGCTTCGTCGTCGTAATGCGAGAAGCTCCCATTCTTGAAGGTAACGAGCGAGCCCTTGACCGCTGCCGCGACCGGATGATTCACCGCCGCCTGGCCGGCCGCCGCGGCGCGACTTCGCGCCAGTTGACTGCGATAGAGCGTGTCCATCTTGCGGGATTCCTCGGCTTGCTTCGCACGCTGCAACGCCTGAGAAGCCAATTCCGACTGCGCCGCCGCAGCCTCGCCGGCGGGGATTGTATACGCGCCATTCTTCATCGCCCCGATCAGTTCGGCGGTCGCTCCCGCTCGCACCAGCGCTGCCTCTTCCGTCGCAGTTGGCGGAGCGAGCAGATGTTTGGCGCCCAGCTCAATCTGCACTGCGGCTGGGGAGCACCCGGAGCGCAGCATCAACCCGATTTCCTGCACCGTGAGGGGCAGCCGACCCGCCAAAGAGAGGCCGACACTGTGTGCCAAAAGGAGCATGAAAAGGACACCGGTGCGCATCCGCTTCAACCCAGCAGGAGGCGCGCCAGCGGCCGCGCTGTGGCCGTTCTACCCGGCAGGTTTGGCTTTCGTCGTGAGAACGCGCAACTGCTCGCGATAGCCCGGTTTCGAGCTTGCCGCCGCCTCACCAAACATGCGCGCGGCCGCAGACTGGTTCGTTTCCTGTGCAAAGATCGCGCAAAGCCACTGGCGATCCGCCGCATCAGGCGCGCCGGGCTGAATAAAAACATTCGAGACCGCGAGCAAAGTCTTAGGCGCGAACTTCCGCCAGTCGACTTTCGCGCTTCCGTAGGGCAACTCCAACGTCAGGTGGCTCTGGTCCGCACCGGCGATACCTTTGTATTGCGTTCCAAAAATATCTGCCACCGGGCCTGCGAAACCAGCGCGGCCAAGATCCGCGATTAGCTGATTTTTCCAGCCCACCAGCCACGCGGCCTTCTTCTGCACCTCCGCGAGAGTTTGCTTCAAGCCGGCCTCGCTGATTCGTGGTGCGACTACCACCCGAGCAGCACCTTCGAAATCGTAGGCCGCCACGCGCTTGCGATAGGCAGTCAACGCCGCAGTCACGACGGGCGTTTCCTTCTCGAGCGCTTTTGTGGTTGCCATAGCGCGCGTTTGTGATTCGGCTTTCTCACGATCGTCAAGCTGACGCACGAGCGCATTTTCCTCCTCTTTCAATTCATTGGCGAGAGCACCGCGATTCTGCAGCCGTTCCTCTATGCTGCGCACGTTCGTGAGGAGCGCGCGCGTCGCGTCCGCACTGGCGCGATCCTGCGCCTGTGTTTTCCAGACGGAATAAAGTCGATAGTCTTCGAGAAACGTGCGCGCCAGCGGTTTGTAATCGTTGACCCATTCCCACTCGTGACCGGGATCGCCCTTCATGAATTTCTCGAAGAATTTCGCCGCCAAATCGAAATCGGCCCCCTGCCAGTCTTTCGTTCCAAAGAGAAACAGTGCCAGGGTCGGCAGACCCTGCGCAGGCGTCGCATTGAAGGTGTCTGCGCCGACGGGCTCCGGTCCTGTGAGAGCGCGGGAAGTTACGGCAAAAAACCGGGCGAGATCGGGTCGGCTTTTCGATGGTAACGGTGCGCGCGCGGCATCCTGAAAAGCTTTCCGCGCACTCGGCGCGTGGCCCGCGAGTAACGCCGCCAGCCCGCGATGCAAACTGGCCCAACTTGCAAGCGGCTGCTCGTCACCCGCATCGCTTGCGACGCGGCCGAACGCTGTGGCGGCGGCGGAAAATTTCCCGGCGAGTAACTGCCGCCGCGCTTCCTCGTAACGCCGCTGCAGATTGACCGTGGCTGCCGAAACTGGCGGCGACGCACCTTTTGCAGTCAGACCGGTCGCGGGCTGACGAACGCGACTTTGATATACGTATGCGCCGAGACAGACGACGACCACGGCAAGAACCGCGAGTGCGGTCACGAGTGCCCGTGTTCGCCCCCGCTGCTCGGATGTCGGCGCCCGTCTACCGACCAGGGTCCGGTGCACCCGCTGCATTTGTGCGATCAGTTCGCGATAGGAGGAAAAGCGTCGCGCTGCGTTCGGGTTCAACATTCGCTGGATTAATCTGGCCGTAGGTCGCGAGACGCCGGGCGCTGCCGCGGTCAGGTTCATCGGCCGATTTTTTAACTCTCGCAAAACGGCGGCTGAGTTTGTTTCGCCCTCAATTGGTGGCCGGCCCGCCAGAGCGTGGAACATGGTCGCGCCAAGACTATAGATGTCGCTGCGGAAGTCCTCGGGCTCGTTGTTAATTCGCTCGGGAGCGACATAGTAAGGCGTGCCCCAAATTTCACCCGGCGCGTCCGAGTTTTGTTCGGCTGCGACGGCCAGTCCGAAATCGACGATTTTTGCAGTGTGCGCGTCCGCAAACAAAATATTGGCGGGCTTCACGTCGCGATGAATCAGTCCTTTTTCCAAAGCGGCCTGCAAACCTTGAGCGACTTGGATCCCCGCTTCCAAAACGGACGCTTCCGGGACGCGCCCATGCTGCGCGATTAAGTCATCCAGGCTGCCGTGCTCCATCAATTCCATCACGAGATAAAACTGGCCGTGATCGCTTCCGGACGAAAAAACCTGGCCGACATGAGGATGACTGATCGACGCCGTCAGCCGCGCCTCCTGCTCCAGCCGCACTGCTTCGCGCGGATCAGCACTCAGCTCCTTGCGCAACAGCTTCAACGCCACGAAGCGATCGAGCCGGCCATCGCGTGCCTTATAGACCGAGCCCATCCCGCCCACGCCCACCGTTTCGACCAGCACGAAATTGTCGAACGCGCGTTCGACGCGAAATTTTGCGCCGCAAGCGGGACAGGTCACCCGCGCAAGAGGCTCCTCCGCTGTCACGTCAACCGCGCTGCCGCACGCGGGGCAACGCTGCTCGAGCGCGTAAGAATCCGGCGGCATGCCAGACATGGTATCACCCCGTCCGCAGTCGGAAAAGATGCGTGAGGTGCGCGTCGCGTTGGCGCAGAAAGGTCTGCGTCTGGATCGTTTCCTGGCCCTGGCCCTGCCCGATTTTTCGCGATCTCGATTGCAAGCGCTGATCGCTGGCGGCTGCGTGCAGTTGAACGGAAAGGCGCCTCGGAAGCGTGAAATCGTGCGCGCGAATGATCTCGTCACTCTGGAAGCGCCGCCGATTCAAAAGATCGATACGTTAGCGGAAGAGATACCGCTCGAGGTGATCTTTGAGGACGCCGATCTCGTCGTCTTGAACAAGCCGGCGGGCCTCGTCGTCCATCCAGGCGCGGGACATCAGAGCCACACGCTGGTGAACGCGCTGCTCCATCACTGCACAACTCTCTCCGGAATTGGCGGGAGAGAGCGGCCGGGCATCGTGCATCGCCTCGATAAGGAGACCAGCGGCTGCCTCGTTGTGGCGAAGAACGATAAAGCGCACCAGGCGTTGTCCGATCAGTTTGCGGCTCGCACGGTGGGCAAAGTTTACCTCGCGCTGGTGCAGGGTGTGCCACGGAAAAGCCAGGGCGTGATCGACGCCGCGATTGGCCGGCACGCCGTTCACCGTCAACGCATGGCAGTGCGGAAAACCGGCGGCCGCGCAGCGAGAACGGATTACCGCGTCCTGCAGTCGGGAAACAACATCAGCCTCGTCGAGTGCACACTGCACAGCGGTCGCACGCACCAGATTCGAGTGCACTTACATCATCTCGGGCATCCAGTTCTCGGCGATAAATTGTATGGGGCTAAAAATACAGCGCACGTCCCTCGTCAGATGCTGCACGCTTCGCGGCTGGCACTAAATCACCCGCGCACCGACGAACGGATGGAATGGGAAGCACCGCAGCCGGATGACTTCCTGAGCGCGACCGGCGATCTGCGCCGTGATGACCCTAAGGCGCGGCGCTAGTGCGCAGGCGACGCTCTCGGCAGGTGAAGAGAGCGGTTGCGGTAAGTACCGGCGCGATTATCAAAGCACGCATCCACGGGTCGGCGTGCCATGCCAACGCAAAGAGTTGTTCATCCCAGAACAAAAAGTAGGCGAACAGAGTGATCGAAAGAACGTGCCACGCATAACGGCCGCGCCACGTCGCGAACGGCAGGATCCAGGTGCAATACCAGGGATGCAGCACAGGGCTGAGGACCAGCGTCGCGCCCAGAACCCAGAGCAGGCCGCGTTTCCAGTTGCGGAAGAACAGAAGTGAAAGCGCGACAGCCACACCGGCCAGGATGACATTGTAGTGGTAGTTTTTCTGTCGCGGATTCGACCAGATAAAATCCTCCGCAAACCACCAGAACAAGTCGTTCAAGCGCGTGACGTACGCGAAACGGCGCAGCGATGCCGAAATCGCGACCTTCGGCCAACCGTAAACGAGGCTCAGGCCGGCCGGAATCGCGAGGCTTAGAAAAAGTGTGACGGCGCGTTTTCCCAAGGCGAACGCGCACACCAGAAGCAGCAGGATTGGCACGAGCTTCAGCGAAATCGCGAGGCCGATGGCGGCCGCTGCCGCGAGCGCGAAGAACCACTTCTCACGTGATCGTTGCGCGT
>DASYVG010000189.1:0-2731 GCA_035937255.1 Chthoniobacterales bacterium
TGTACCAGATAATAGACAGTCGGGAGAGGGATCCGGAGATATTTGGCCGTCTCCTTGACCGTCAAAAGGTTATGCATGGGAGACATTCAGCAGGTTGCTACATCGCGAGCAAGGTTTTTCGCTTGCGACAGCATTATAAAAATTAGAATCGTTGTCAATCCTTCTTCCGGCCGCTCTACGCGCAGGGGAAGGCAGCCGTTTCGCTCGCCAAAGCGAATCACTACGCAACACGGTGGCCTTCAATGCCTGCTGGACAAGCCCTGAACCGAGGTTGACTATTTCGACCTTTCATGAGTGCCCTCTTTTTTAAGCGATTTCTGCAGCGGCCGTTTCAAATCGCTTCCATCATTCCGAGCTCGAAGGCGCTCGTGAACCGGGTGGCCGCGAAAATGGATTTTTCACAGCCCCGCGTCGTGGCGGAATACGGGCCCGGCGATGGCGTTCATTCGCGTGAGATCGTGCGACGGATGTCGCCCGATTCGCAGTTACTTTTGTTTGAGCTCGATCCGGCCTTCTCCAGTGATTTAGAGCGTCAGTTCGCCGACGATCCGCGCGTCCATGTGATCAATGGCGACGCCGCACAGTTGACCGAGGAACTCGCGCGACACGGGATCGACCGGTGTGATTACATTCTCTCCGGAATTCCCTTCAGCATTCTTGAGATTAAGAAGAAGCGTGCGCTGCTCCAGAAAACTCACGATGTACTCACGCCCGGCGGCAAGTTCATCATCTATCAAGTGACGAACGAGCTGCGCCAGCACGCCACCTTGTTCGATCGAGCGGAATCGGAATATTTTCTGCAAAACATCCCGCCGATGTTCGTCACGGTTTTTCATAAGGCGAATTCGCGAAATGGCCATGCGCGCGCGGCGATGCCGCCAAGCCGTCTGCACGCGAATCATTCTGCATGACGGTCGCATCGTTGCGGGTGGAAAGGGATTCGATGGGCGAAATGTCCATCCCCGAATCCGCGCTCTACGGCGCCTCGACCCAGCGCGCGGTGCTGAACTTTCCGATTAGCGGCTGGCGTTTCTCGCGTCCGTTCATTCGGGCGCTTGGCTTGATCAAATGGGCGGCCGCGCAGGCCAACCACGATCTCGGATTACTGGATGCGCATCGTTCCGCTTTCATCGTGCAAGCGGCGGAAGAGGTCGTTGACGGCAAACTGGATGAGCATTTCCCGCTCGATATTTTTCAGACTGGCTCAGGCACCAGCACAAACACGAATGCGAATGAGGTGATTTCGAATCGCTGCTCTCAGCTGGCCGGAAAGCCGATCGGTGCGCGGGAGCCCGTGCACCCGAACGATCACGTCAACATGGGACAGTCGAGCAACGACGTCATTCCAGCGGCCATGCACATCAGCGTGGCGGAGCAGCTCAAAGGTGCGTTGCTGCCGGCACTCGCCGAATTAGAAACGGCTTTGAAAGCGAAAGCGGAGGAATTCTGGCCGGTGATCAAAATCGGCCGCACTCATTTGATGGATGCGACGCCGGTGCGGCTCGGCCAGGAATTTGGCGGTTATGCCCAACAAGTGCGCTACGCGGGGGAGCGCGCGGAGAAGGCGATTGCCGCCTTGCAGGAATTAGCGCTCGGCGGAACGGCGGTGGGCACCGGTTTAAACCGGCACATCGATTTTCCCGCCAAAGTGATGCGTCATCTCGAACAACGCACGGGGATCGCGTTCCGCGAGGCGGAGAATCATTTTGAGGCGCAAGGAGCGAAGGACGCGATCGTCGAAACGAGCGGTCAGCTGAAGACGATCGCGGTCAGCTTATTCAAAATCGCGAACGACATTCGCTGGCTCGGGAGCGGGCCACGTTGCGGTATCGGCGAAATTCAGTTGCCCGCCACGCAGCCGGGCAGCTCGATCATGCCGGGGAAGGTGAACCCCGTGCTCTGCGAAGCGCTCATGATGGTTTGCGCGCAGGTCATCGGGAATGACAGCTGCGTCACCTGGTCAGGGGCGAACGGGAATTTCGAATTGAATGTGATGATGCCGGTGATGGCGCACAATGTTCTGGAGAGCGCGCGCCTCCTTGCGAATGCCGCGGCGGCCTTCAGCGAAAAATGCGTGCGCGGCATCAGTGCGAACGAAGCGCGTTGCCGCGAGCTGGTGGAATTGTCGATGGCGATGGTAACGAGCCTGGCGCCTCGGATTGGTTACGATCGCGCGGCGGAGATCGCGAAACGCAGCGGGAGCACCGGTCGGACTGTGCGCGAAATTTGTCAGGAAGAGAAAGTTCTGCCGCCGCATGAGCTCGAGCGCGCGCTCGACCCAGTGGCGATGACGGAACCGGGTAGCGAGGGCGCGGCGGGCGGCTGACTGCGGTTGCCGCGAGCTGCCATTACAGGTCCATTTAGCTTCGTCGATCATGGTTGCCAACTTTCACGGCCCGCAATTCTCTGGCGGCGCCAATATTGCGATCAAGTGTCCGCTCCATACCTACGAACAGACGCTGGTTTTTTATCGCGATACGCTCGGGTTGCCGCTGATCGAAGAGGAAGAAGACGGCTGCATTTTTCAGTTTGGTCCGAACCGGCTTTGGATCGATCGCGTGCCCAACCTGAGTCAACCCGACATCTGGCTCGAGCTGGAAACGACGGACACGGAAGCGGCGGCATCCTATTTGAAAATCAACGGTGTTCCCCGTCGCGACGAAGTCGAGCAGTTACGCGAGGATTTTGACGGCTTCTTCGTCTCTGCTCCCTGCGGAACGATCCATCTGGT
>DASYVG010000190.1:0-4898 GCA_035937255.1 Chthoniobacterales bacterium
GATCGCGGTGCTGGCCGGTGATGCGCTGCTCACAATTGCATTCGCCGTCTCCGCGACATCCGCCGAGGATGAAAATCTGCGCGCGAGCGCTAATTCGCCGATCGATTGAGCTTCGAAGCCATCTCATAAATGCGGCTACATCGCCGAACCCCCTTGGATGACATTAATGAGCTGACCTCTAGAGTGATGGAGTGAACGCTGGCACAAGCGCTGCTAGGCTGGCGACTCATGACACTTAATCCGAGCAAACTCATCATTCTCCTCGTCTCCGCGGCTCTCCTTTCCAGCTGCGCTTCGCAAGCAGTGCACGACGCGGAAGGACAACCACGCACCGGGCGGAAGCCGTTCCGTAACGACATGCTGTCGGTCATTCACTAAGCTTCCGGCCGGACGGCCCACGAACAATTCTCCGGGAATTGGAAGTGACGGCTGCCGCGACGGCGATTCAGTTCGTTAGGCAATTCCATGCTTTGCGCGCGCGCTCAAAATTGTAGGGTGATGGTATGAATAGCTACCGCCCGGTTCGCTGGTTGACTCAATCCCTGCGACTGTCCGTTCTAGCCGCGACGTTCGCACTCTTCTGCCTGGCGCCCACTTCGGTCAGGGCGCAGAAACGGAATATTACCGAAAAAGATCTGTTCGATTTCGTCTGGATCGGTGATCCGCAGATTTCTCCGGATGGTTCGCGCGTCGCATTTGTGCGCGTGACGGTGAACGAGAAACGAGAAGGATATCTCACCTCGGTCTGGAGTGTCGCCACCAGTGGAACCGAGGAACCCCATCAGTTGACCCGGGGCGAACAGGATGCAGCGCCGCGCTGGTCGCCGGATGGCAAGTCCATGGTTTTTGTCCGGAAGACCGAGAAGGATGGCAAGCCGGAGCCGCCCCAGCTCTGCATGATCTCGCTGAGCGGCGGCGATTCATTTTCATTCACCGATCTGCCGAAAGGAGCGGGCGATCCGAAGTGGTCGCCGGACGGAAAATCGATCGCATTCACGAGCGCGACAAATCCGGATGATCTGGCGAAGCAGGAGAAGAAAAAGCGCAAGGAAGAAGAGTTGAAGAAATCGGCGGCCGCCGAAAGCACGGCCTCGCCGGGGGCGGGCGCTGCTGCCTCCAGGACCGGATCAAGTTCACCTGATGCGGCGGGAACGGCGGAGAGCGACGCGGCTCATGAGAGCGACGTGCATGTCGTGACACGCGCGATTTATCGCGAAGACAACGAGGGCTACCTCGACCCCAAGCGTCCGGCTCATCTCTGGCTCATACAGGCTCCCCGCAGCGCCGACGAGAAGGTGCAACCGAAGCAGTTAACGAGCGGCACTTTCGACGAGGGCGGAGCGTTTTGGTCGAAAGATGGAACGCAGATCGACTTCGCCTCGCTGCATGTCAACGAGCCCTATTACGACCTCCCGAAAACCGAACTCTATTCCGTTCCGGCGACCGGCGGACAGGCGACCAAAATCAACATGTTCGAAATGGATGCCCAAGGCTTTGCCCTTAGCCCGGACGGCAAGCAGATCGCGTTCACGGGGTCGGCGGTGAAGCCGGTAAATTCCTACACCCAGCGCGATCTTTGGGTCGCTGACCTTAGCCCGAACGCGCAGCCGCGCAATCTGACAGAGAAGTTCGACTTCGATGTCGGCGATGGGGTTTTTGGCGATAACGCTCCGCCGCGCGCCGGTGGAAGCGACTGTCCGGTCTGGACACCCGATGGCCGCAGCCTCCTCGAACTGGTCGGGAAAGAGGGAAAAACTTTGCTCGCGAGATTCGAGGTCGCGAGCGGTGCGGAGACGGAGATCGCCGGCGGAAATCAGGCGGTCGGGCGCTTTCGGGCATCCGCGGACGGCGCAAAACTGATCTACGCCGCCTCGAGCGCGACCCGGATCGGTGACCTTTTCGCGATCGACGCGAGCGGTGGCCAACCGCGTCAGCTCACGCGCGCGAACGACCAATTATTCGGGCAACTGAATCTGACCGAGCCGGAGGAGATATCGTATCAGAGCTTCGACGGCAAGCGCATCCAGGCTTGGGTGCAGAAGCCGCCCGGCTTCGATCCGAAGAAGAAGTATCCGCTCATTCTCGACATCCATGGAGGACCACACGCGGCTTATGGCTGGGTTTTCGAGCACGAGTTCCAGTGGATGGCCGCGAAAGGCTACGTCGTGCTTTATCCTAATCCACGCGGCAGCACGACCTACGGGCAGGAATTCGGCAACGTCATCCAGTACCGCTATCCGGGCGACGATTACAAAGACCTCATGCTCGGCGTCGATGAGTTGATCAAGCGCGGTTACATCGACGAGAAAAAGCTGGGGGTGACGGGCGGCAGCGGCGGCGGATTGCTCACGAACTGGATCATCGGACAGACGCAGCGCTTCGCCGCGGCCGTTGCGCAACGTGATATCGCGAGCTGGGAAGCCTGGTGGTATACGGCCGATTTCACCCTCTTTCAGCCGACTTGGTTTCGAACGCCGCCATTCGAGAACGCGGATGAATACCGCGCCCGTTCCCCGCTCACTTACATCAAGAACGTCACCACACCCCTCATGCTGGTGCTCGGTGAGCACGACACCCGCACGCCGCCGGGCGCGGGCGGGGAAGAAATGTTTCGTGCCTTGAAGTTTCGCAAAATCCCGACGGTCATGGTGCGTTTCCCTAACGAATCGCATGAGCTCTCGCGCTCAGGCAAACCATGGCATCGCGTCGAGCGCCTTCAGCATATTGTCGGCTGGTTCGATCGCTGGCTGATGGGCGCGAGCAAACCGGAGTATGATGTTGCGGCCGAAACCGACGTGCCGGGGAAGCCGAAAAAGTCAACACCGCCTGCCTCTATAACTCGTTAGGCCTTATGCAGCCGATTCGTGCCTTCGTGAGTCCGCTCTCTACAGACTATTGAGCCGCCGGCAGTCTGCGCTGCGATTCACGCTCGGACCATGGCGACCCCTTCGACAGCCGCGGCTGATCTTGTGGCTCGACCAGCGCTCATGTGAAGAGACTTCGCCAATTCGCCGTGGCCCTATTGGTTGGCGTTTGCTTCGCCGTTGTGTTTGGGTTGAGCTACGCTGAGGCATTCTTTCGCGCTCATTCTCCGCAACAAAGGGAGCCTGGCCGCGGGCTTGTTTATCCGGTTAGCGTGCAAAGACCTTATCGCGTGTACTTGAGTGCGAGGCAGTGGTTTTGGTGTGAGTCTCCGATGATGCAACTAATCTACTCGGTTGCGTTTGTGCTTTCGTTGGGAGGTGCAGCGGCATTGAGTCGACCCAGTAAATCGCCGCGCGACGGCCGATCGACGCGACGCAGCTGACGGCGGGAAAGTCTGCGATTAGCCCGGCTAATTAATCGCGACCACTGTCCCAATCGGAATTTCCTTGAAAAAGCGGTGCGCCGCTTCCGACGGCAGACGGACGCAGCCATGCGAGGCGTGTGGGTTTGAAGTGACACCTTCATGCATGCCGAAGTCGCGGCAGTTCAGGCGCATGAAGTAGGGCATCGAAACTTTGTAGATCGTGGAGCGATGATTCCGATCCTTGTCGGTGATAACGTAGGAACCTGGCGGCGTGGAGAAGCCTTCGCGCCCGGTCGAGCACGAGGTGGTGTAGATTGGCGCACCTCCTTGCAAAACCACTGCTTTTTGCTGGGCCAGCGAAATCTCGATGCGGAGCTCCTCCGGCAACGGCCCCGTGCCGAGCAGCAACTGCGTCGACCTGTAGGTGTGGCTGCGGGTGGCGAAATAGAGCGCGAGCATTTTGTCGTGACGAGTGGTGCGGTTGCGATCGGCGCCGGCGTCGAGCAAAGCCTGCACGAATTCCGCGCGGCCGAGCCCCGCCGCTAGCATCAGCACGGTGATGCCGGAATCCGTTTCGACATATTGGCGGAGATAGTTGGAGGAGATCCGCGCGAGAAACCGTTTCTCGCACGGGTTGGGAACGACGGTGTTCGGATCGACGCCGCACCGCAGCAGCAAGTTAAAGAGACCGGCGTCTCCGGAAACGATGGACTGTGCGAGCAAGGGCCACGATCCCCCCTCAAACGGCGGTGGCTCGATCTCGCTGGCCAGGAGAAGGCGGAGATCGAACTCGTCGTCCGCGGCGATCGTCACCTGCAGGAGCCGGCGCGCCGCGGCTGTCCATTCCGGCAAGGGCGCAGAATGTGTGAGCAGCACGCGAATGACTCGCCAGTCTCCAGTTTCAAACGCGGATGTGATCAGATCGTGCCGCAGCGCTGGGCGCTCTTGTTCGCTCGGGAGGAGCGGCACCAGAGTTTGCACCGCGCCGACTTGCCCCGCGGCGACTGCGTAATCGACTGCCGCACGTCCCCGAGCGTCAGTCGCGTTCGCTTGGGCCGACGATTTCAACAAGAGCGTAATGAATTCAATATTGCTAGCGCGCGCGGCTGCCATCAGCGGAGTGAGCCCCGACACATCGGCCGTCTTCGGCGAAGCTCCGCCCGACAGAAGTTGCCGGACGCGCGGCCAGTCTTGAATGAGCGCTGCCTGCAGCAGCGGCGTGCGGCCTTGGGAAACAGCAAACTGAGGATCGAACTCGGAGGTGAAACAGCCTCGCGTCAGCGAGGAGACGCGATGCACCCGGGCTCCCGTCGCGAGATCGCCTTCCGGTGCAGGGGTCGTTTTTTGCACATGCGCAGCGGCTCCGAGGGCCAGTGATCCGACGCGATGCAGCTTCGGCGCGAGCCACAATGTGACCGTCGCCATTCCCACCAGCGCGGCGAGGAAAATGCGATTGGTAAAAACACGCAGCACGATCACATCGCGAGCCTATACATTTCCCGGATGGAAGCCGAGCTAATTTACGACTCCGCGGCGCGAGCGCACCAGCGTGACGCAGGACCCGTTTTGGATCAGCTCTGCAAGCTGGCCGAGGTGTAGCGCCAATCTG
>DASYVG010000191.1:0-1517 GCA_035937255.1 Chthoniobacterales bacterium
GCGGCAGCTCGGCAATGCTTTGCGTGAGTCCAAAAGCGATCTCGCCAGGCTCGTCACGATGGAGATGGGAAAAATCATCGCGGAAGGGGAGGGCGAAGTGCAGGAGATGATCGACATCTGCGATTTCGCGGTCGGTCAATCGCGCCAGCTCTACGGCCTCACCATTCAGTCGGAGCGGCCGAGTCATCGTTTGATGGAACAATGGCACCCGCTCGGTCTCGTCGGCATCATTTCCGCCTTCAATTTTCCCGTCGCGGTCTGGTCCTGGAACGCGGCGCTCGCGGCGGTTTGCGGCGATGCCACGATTTGGAAACCATCGGAAAAGACGCCGCTTACGGCGATTGCCGTGATCAGGATCGCCGCGCGTGTTTGCGAAAACACGGGTGCGGATCCGGCCATTTTTTCGCTCGTTGTCGGGGATGGTCCCAGCATTGGACAGAAGCTCGCCGGCGATCGGCGAGTAGCGCTTATCTCTGCGACGGGTTCGACGCGCATGGGTTTTGACGTCGGCAAGACAGTGCACAGCCGGCTGGGCAAGAGCATTCTGGAGCTGGGCGGAAACAATGCCCTCCTCGTGACGCAGACCGCCGATCTGGAGATGGCCGCGCGCTCGATTTTCTTTGGTGCAGTCGGGACGGCCGGTCAACGTTGCACCTCTACCCGGCGGATCATCGCGCATGAATCTGTCGCACAGAAATTACGCGAACAGCTCCTCGCCGCCTATCGCTCGATGGGGATCGGGAATCCACTCGAGCGCGGAACTTTGGTGGGACCGCTGATCGATCGCGCGGCCGTCGAGAATGTGCAGGATTCGATTGCGAAGTTGAAAGCCGAAGGTGGTGAAGTTCTTTACGGCGGGGAGAAACTCAATGGCGATCGCTTCGAGGGCGGCTGTTACATGACGCCATGTCTTGCCACCGCGCGTCCCGAGTTTGATGTGGTAAAGCACGAGACGTTCGGCCCGCTGGTCTACTTAATGACCTATCGTGATTTCGATGAAGCCATCGCGATGCACAACGACGTGCCGCAAGGGTTGAGCTCGGCGATCTTCACGAACGACATGCGCGAGGCGGAGAAATTTCTCAGTGCCGTGGGCAGCGATTGCGGGATTGCCAACGTCAATACTGGCACAAGCGGCGCGGAAATCGGCGGGGCATTTGGCGGCGAGAAAAACACCGGGGGCGGACGCGAGAGCGGGAGCGATTCGTGGAAGAGCTACATGCGGCGGCAGACGAACACGATCAACTTTTCGACTGAGCTGCCGCTGGCGCAGGGGATTCAGTTCGGCAGCGACGAAGCGGGCAGCGCGACCGCGTAATCCGGGGAGCGCACGCGACTCGCGTGCCGCGCTTGGCGACTCACCAAGCGCTCGTCGAACCCATTTATTTCGGCGAGTCGCCGAAATGTGCACGCGAGTCGCGTGCGCTCCCCAATCTGGAAGACTCAACTTTCAACGGGAACGAATTGAACCTATGAGGACGTAATACTCTCGACTCAAACGCGTCCTCACGCGCGGC
>DASYVG010000192.1:0-2981 GCA_035937255.1 Chthoniobacterales bacterium
AAATCAATCAGGTCGCCGCGATCGACACGCGTAACGGCATCGTCAACGGCCACGTCGTCCGCGTCGATCCGGCGGTCGAGCAGGGAACCGTCACGGTGGATGTAGCGCTCGACGGCGAGCTGCCGAAAGGCGCGCGGCCGGACCTCAGCGTCGACGGGACGATTGAGCTCGAGCGCCTCGATAACGTGATCTACGTGGGCCGCCCTGCCTTCGGCCAGGAAAACAACACCGTTGGTATCTTCAAACTCGTGCAAGGCAGCTCTGATGCGGTGCGGACCCCGGTCAAACTGGGTCGCAGCTCTGTCAACACAATCGAAATTCTGGGCGGCCTTCAGCCCGGCGATCAAGTGATTCTCTCCGACACGAGCGCCTGGGACGCGCACGAACGCATCCGACTCAACTAGACCACTCCCACGACCGATTTCTTCCAACCAAGACATCCACCAACTCAACCCCATGCCCTCAACGCAAACATCACCAGAACAATTGACTCGCCCACCCAGCAGCGCCGGCGTTCAAACCCTGATCAAACTCGACGGCGTCACCAAAGTCTTTCTGACCGACGAAGTTGAAACCCATGCGCTTTCGGGAATTCATCTCGATATTCAGACGGGCGAATACGTTTCGATCGCAGGCCCATCGGGCTGCGGGAAATCGACGTTGCTGTCGATCCTCGGTTTGTTGGATACCCCCTCGAGCGGAAGTTATTCCCTTAAGGGCACTGAGGTAGCGAATCTTTCCTTTCCGGAACGCGCTCGCATCCGGAACCGCGAGATCGGATTCATTTTCCAAAGCTTCAACCTGATCGGCGACCTAACCGTTTTCGAGAACGTGGAGCTGCCGCTCACCTATCGCGGAATGGCCGCGAGCGAACGGAAACAGTTCGTGGGCGAAGCGCTGGAGCGCGTGGGGATGGGACATCGCGCAAAACATCTGCCGAGTCAGCTTTCCGGCGGCCAACAACAGCGCGTCGCGGTGGCGCGAGCACTCGCGGGGAAACCGGCGATTTTGCTGGCCGACGAGCCGACTGGAAATCTCGACTCGCGGAACGGCGAAGCGGTCATGGATCTATTGAAAGAACTGCACGCGGGCGGCGCGACCATATGCATGGTGACGCACGACGCGCGTTTTGCGCAGCATGCCGATCGGACCATTCATCTCTTTGATGGCCGGGTCGTCGAGGACAACCGCATCGCCGCATAGCAAGCCGGAACCGTCGTATGCCGACGCAGGAAATGGAACAGGGATCGCTGCGGGCAGCGATCGTCAGCCTGCTCCTCGCGACCGCCGCTCTTGCACAAAGCCCTGAACCGTTTTCGGCCTGCGATCGGTCTTCGTCCCGCAAGCCGATGAGCTTGTCTGCTTATCGCCGATGATTCGAGATCTGCGCTACGCGGTTCGCACGCTTCTCAAGGCGCCAGCTTTCGCTGCAACCGCGATCCTGACCCTGGCGCTCGGTATTGGCGTCGCCACCACCGTTTTTTCAGCGGTCAACGCGCTCTTGATCAAACCGCTGCCGCTGATGGCGGAACAGGGGAGCATTGTTTCGCTTGAACATCATCTGCGCGACGTGGGCGAGGATCACGACTTGGGGTTCGATTATCCGAGCCTCGTCGATGCCCGGAAAGAACTGACCACGATCGAGGGGATCGGCGCGTTCGAGGACACGACCATGATCATCTCGGGCACGGAAAAGCCCGATCGCTATCTCGGCGCGGCGATTCAGGCGGACATGTTTGATATGTTGGGGGTGAAACCGATCCTGGGCCGGTCGTTTCGACTAGACGAAAATGAACCCGACGCGCCGCCGGTGGTGTTGTTAGGCTACGATCTTTGGCAACAGCGTTATGGCGCGAACCTGGGGACCGTAGGGAAAACCATTCAGATCAACGGGCTCCTCGCCACGGTCATTGGCGTCATGCCCAAAGGGTGGCGCTTCCCGGAAGTCGCCGAGCTTTGGATGCCTTTGCGCAAAACGAACAAGGAGACCGCGCGCGGATCATTTGATCTGGAGCCCGTCGGGCGATTGAAGAGGGGCGTGACTTTCGCGCAGGCAAACGCCGAACTCGCGCATTTTGCCGCGCTCGAAGAACAGCGACACCCGGATGTTTATAAAGGCAGTGTCTTCCGTGCGAATCCGCTGCGCGAAACTTACACGAAGGATTCGAAGGGACTCACACTTCTCTTGATGGGCGCTGTGCTTTTCGTGCACCTCATCGCCTGCACGAATGTCGCCAATCTTCTTCTGGCGCGGGGTGCGACACGAAGTAAGGAGTTCGGGATTCGCGTGGCGCTCGGCGCGAATCGCGGCCGTGTCGTTAGGCAACTGCTCATCGAAAGCGCTCTTCTCGGCTTTGTGGGCAGCGCGGGCGGACTCCTCTTCGCCGTCTGGGGGGTCGATCTGATGCTCTCGATGATTCCGGTGCCGTTGCCGTTCTGGCTTCATTTCGATCTGGATTTTCGTGTTTTCTTTTTTGCGCTCGCGACCGGTCTGCTTTCGAGCGTGTTCTTCGGCTTGCTGCCGGCACTGCGAATCTCACGCCCCAATCTCTCCGAAGTGCTCAAAGAAGGAGGCCGAACCTCAGGCGGCGGGGCGCGCGGTCAGCGGATGCGCGACTGGCTCGTCGTCGGCGAGGTCGCGGCCGCGTTGATTCTTCTGATCGGCGCCGGTTTGATGATGCGCAGTTTCCTCAAATTGCAGCGAGCCGATATCGGGATCGACGCGAAGAATGTTTTGACCTTCCGAGTTGGACTTCCCCCTGCTCAATATAAAGATCCGAAAGTTACCGCGCAGTTCTTCGATCGTCTCATTCCGCAGTTGGCCGCGATTCCCGGCGTGACATCGGCTGCAGCGATTTCGGGACTTCCGGCATCGGGCAGCGGCATGGGCGCGTTCACGCTCGAGGGCGAACCACCCCCGAAGGCACTGCAAGACGCCCGCGTGGCGACCATGCAGACAATTACCCCGGGTTACCTCCGCA
>DASYVG010000193.1:0-6157 GCA_035937255.1 Chthoniobacterales bacterium
GAGCTTTTCGGCGACCGCGGCGACGAGCTTCAACGCAGCCATGTTGATCTCGGTCTCGTAAGATACGCCGGGCGGGATCGGGATTTGTTGCGCGCATGACGCCAGCCGAGGATCGCTGATCGGCTGGGATACGAAGCGGAAGCGTTCTGCTTCCTCCGTCACGCATTTCTCCGTCCAGTCACTCTCAGAGGCACCGCGGCCGAGTAGATGCACCGGCAGCGCGTCGAACAGTTCGTTCGAGAAATGCAGGCCCTCGAACGGTTCCATCAGTTCAATCGATTCGCGCCACGACACGCTCTCGCCGAACGCCGCCAGCGCTTCGACTTGTCGCGCGCGCAACATCCGGAACGGCTCGATGATCACGTAACGGAGCGCCGCAAAAAAATCCGGCATGCTCTCGCGAATTGTCCGCAAAACATCGCCCGCGAAATCGCCGTTCTGCGCTCCCTGCTCGACGACAGCGAAATCGGCGGGGTGTCCGAGCGCTGCCCACATTTCGCGGAACTGCGCCGCCATCATGCGGCCGAAGAGCGGACCGACGCTCACGTTCGTAAAATAATCTCCGCGTCGGCCGATGACGGCGCGGCCGGAGCTGTAGTAGCCGTGTTCGGCATGATAAAGCGCCTGCTCCATGAACCACCGGAAAGAGATCGGACCCTCGCGACGGATCTGGTTAAGAATTAGTGCAACGAGAGCGGGTTCGCCGGGCGACATGTTTTGTGTTTGCCGTTTGGATTTTGGCCGGAATTGCACCTAGGTTTCGAACGATCGTCGAATAGCCTTCCCTCGTCTCACGCATGCCCGTGTCTTATCTCGAACGCAGTCCCATGAACCGGTTTGAGCCGCCTTGGTATGCGAGGCCGAAGCTGTACATCCCCGGGGCCGTCGCGCTGGTCCTTCTTTTCATTGGACTGGTTTATTTTTCCTACCTCGCAGCAGATTTAAAAGCGCAAGCCGCCACGTTCGATCTGAGCAAGCTGGAGCAGATGGAATCGGCCAGCGTTATTCTCGATCGGAACGACAAAATCTTCGGGCAAATCTACGTGGAAAATCGCGAGACGGTTCCGTACGAACAATTGCCCCGGGATCTGGTAAACGGCGCCGTCGCGATCGAGGACAATAAGTTCTATCAACATAACGGATACGATGCGGGAGGAATCCTGCGAGCAGCCCTGAAGAACTTTACCGCCGGACATGTCCGGCAGGGAGCGAGCACGATCACGCAACAGCTCGCGCGCAACAGCTATGCGCTCAAGGAACGCACCTTCAAGCGCAAGCTCCTCGAAATCTTTCTGGCCCGCCGAATCGAGGAAACACTCGGCAAACAAAAGATCATGGAGCTCTACCTGAACCGGATCTATTTCGGAGGGGGAATGTATGGAGCGGAAGCGGCCGCGCGCGGCTATTTCGGGAAA
This sequence comes from Chthoniobacterales bacterium, assembly GCA_035937255.1. Classification (GTDB taxonomy): domain Bacteria; phylum Verrucomicrobiota; class Verrucomicrobiia; order Chthoniobacterales; family UBA10450; genus JACCXL01. Next base: position 1,416 of record DASYVG010000193.1, read on the forward strand.
GCCGCGCGTGATATGTCGTTGACCGAATGCGCCACGCTCGCCGGATTAATCAAGAGCCCGAACAAATTATCGCCCTGGTCCGATCGCGCGGCTTCGCGCGAGGCGCGCAATGTGGTGCTCGTCCGCATGCGCGATCTCGGATTCATCACGCCGGAAAAGTGCGAGAGCGCGCAGAGCGCCGATGTCACGATCGGCAGCCGCCAGAGCGCGCAGGGCCAGACGTATGCGGTTGATTATATCCGGCAAAAAGTGATCGAGGCGGTGGGGTGGGACCGAGCCATGAATGAAGGCTTCCGCATCCATACCACGATCGACTCGGATTTGCAGAAGGTGGCCGAAGAGTCTTTGCGTGCTCACCTCGATCAGGCGGAACAACATCCGGGTTACAGCCACGTCACCTATGCCGATTACGCGGAGCGCTTTCGCAAAGCGCGCCAAAGCGGAGCGGCGCAACCGGCCAACGCGACACCGGAATATCTGCAAGGTGCGATCATCGCGCTCGATAATGAAACGAGCAGCGTTCTCGTGCTCGTCGGCGGCAGGGACTTTGAGCACAATCAGTACGATCGCGCGTTGCAGGCGAGACGTCCGGCTGGCACCGCCATCCTTCCCTTCGTCTACGCCGCTGCTTTCGAGAAGGGTTTTTTTCCGGGGACGTTGGTGGAGGATTCCGCGCTCGATAATCGCGCGGTCATGATTGGTGGAACAACCGGCATTTTGGGAGAATGGGGGCCTGAAAGGGAGGATAATCGGTACGAGGGGACGATGACGGCGCGGCGCGCGCTCGCCAAATCCAAGAATGGCGCCGGCGTCCGCATGGGCATGAATGCCGGGGTGGATGCGGTCGTGCAACTTTGCAAGACAGCGGGCATGCGCTCGCCGCTGCGGCCTTATCCGGCCACGTTTCTCGGGAGCAGTGAGGTGACACTCGCAGAGCTCGCGCTTGCTTACACGATTTTCCCGAATGGCGGCAGCCGAGCGGACGCGCCGCACATCCTGGATCGCATTGAGGAAAAAGAGGGGAACATCGTCTGGCAAGCGCCCCCGGCCGAAGGCCGACGAAATGTTATCAATCCTGAGACAGCCTACGAAGTTCACTCGTGCCTGATCGATGCTCTTGACAGCGGAACCGGCGAGGCTGCTTACACGAAATTTGGTCTGAAGAAGTTCCCCGCCGCGGGCAAAACCGGCACCGCCTACGATTTCACCGACGCGCTCTTTGCCGGTTACGACAGCGCCATGACCTGCGCGGTTTGGGCGGGCTTCGATAAGCCGCAGAAGATTTATCGCGGCGCCTTCGGCAGCGAGATCGCGATGCCGATCTGGGTGGACATCATGAACGCATCCGCAGACCGCTATGCGCCCCGCGTGATTCCGGTGCCATCGGGGCTGAAGACTGTCGAGATCTGCGCCAAGTCGGGGTTGCTCGCGACCGATAAGTGTTTTGAAACGGTCAAGACTGCTGGTGGAGAATCGAAGCAGGTCTCGACAACATACAAAGAGCTGGCCACGACTGCCCAAATGCCGACCGATCCATGCAATGTGCACGGCGAAGCCCGCGCTCGCCTTGTCCGGGATCTCCCGACCTCGGGCGTGCCGCGCGCCGCACTTGTGGCCGACACCAAGCAGCTCGAGCCGGTGACGATTCGCGGCCCGGTCCTTCTCGCCGACAACGATCCGTACAACTCGATTCGCTCGACCGAAACGCCGAAAGCGAGCCCAACCTCGGAGACGATCGCGCCGGGAAAACCAGATGCGAGCGAGCCGCTCGCGGCACCTGCAAGCGCGGCCACCTCCCCGCCGGCGACGGACGGGTCGTCCGCGGCGGAGCCCATCTTGCGTGCCATTCCGCTAACGCCGATTGAGCAAAGGCCGGCGGAATCGATTGGGCGCAAGCCGGTGGAGATTCGGCGCGCCAAACCGGTGCAACCCGCCGAGGAAGAAGAGAGCGAGACGGTGATTCCGCGCGCGCGCCCGGTGGACCCGGGCGATTAGGCATGGGGACGCGCCCGCGTGAGCAATTTCGACTGACGGTTCTCAATCCGGGAGGTCGCGACCGCGAGCAGCATTTCGATACACTGGAATCGGCGGGGAAAGACGCGCATGCGCCGGTCAATTTTCACGCGTATGCCGCCTGCACTCACGGGAGTTTCCAGAGCAACGTGCGCCGGGCGATCGCGGAAGAAACGCCAGTGCTCGTCTTATTGCGCGGAGATTTCAAAGCATCGCTGCAAGCGGTGCGGGCATTGAAGACGGCGAGCCGCACGGTGGTTGTGTCGCTGAAAGAAACCGGGCTGCACCAGATTGCCGACCAACTTTCGGACCCGTCGAAGCTCGCGCGTTTCGTGGCAGCGCTCCACCTCGCGGATGGGGCAATTGGAGCCACGCTGGAGGCAGCCGATTTTTTTGCGTCGTTTAACGGCGCCAAAAAACGCGCCGCTTACATTCCAACTCCATATCCCGTGGAGGGAAACGCCTGGGATTATTCGCTGCCTCAGTTGCAACGCGCGGGAATCTTGGTCGGGACGCGGGAGTGGGACGTCCCTTCCCGCAATCATCTTGCCGCGGTTCAGATCGCGCAACGGATCGGCCATGCCGCGCAGGAGACGATTACCGTTTTCAACTTCGGGGAAGCGCAAGGTCGGCGGTTGCTGCGTGCCTTAGGCCCGGCCAGCGCGAGCGTTCGCGTTCTCGAACACAAACTCAGTTACACAAATTATCTGGCCGAAGTGGCCCGGCATAAAGTCGTCTGGCAACTCGACACCAGCTTTGTGCCCGGGCAGGTGGCGGGCGACGCCCTGCTCTGCGGGCTTCCGTGTGTGGGAGGGAACGGCGCGATCGATCGACTGGCGTTTCCGCATCTCTGCGGGTGGAATCGCTCGTTCGAAGAGCTAACGCAGCTCGCGATCCGGCTTTGCGCCGACCCTTCCTTCTACGCTGATGCAGTTAACGAGGCGCGCGCCCATGCGCATGCCCGCGTTTCATTCGCAGTCGTGGCGCGCGAATTGGCCGATTTCTTTGCGAGGTTATCCTGACTTTCCGCGACGCCGGATCGCTTCGGCGTAATATTCCTCGAGCTTGCGCACCTGAGATCGCTGCTCGAATTTCTCCGTGACGGCGGCCGAACCAGCGCGCGCGATTTCGCTGAGGCGCGCGGGATTTAGAACCGCGTTGAGCAATTCCCGGCCGAGCGATGATGCGTCTCCCTCAGCCACCAGAAACCCAGTGCTCGAATGTATCACCGCCTCGGGAATTCCGCCATGGGAGGTCGCAAAAATAGGCAAACCGCTCGCCATCGCCTCGAGCATGCCATTCGGTACGCCTTCCTGATTCCCATCCTCTCCGGTTTCGCTTGGGTGCAGAAAAAGATGCGAACGATAGAGAAGCTCGCGCAAAGCGTCCTGCGCGAGGAAGCCAGGGAAGCTGACCTGCGAGGCCAGACCCAGATCTCGGGCGAGCGCCTCCAGTTGCGAGCGCAGTGGTCCTTCGCCGGCGATCGTGAGCGATGCGTTCGGATGGCGCTGCGCAAACGCAGCAAAGGCGCGGAGCGTGGTCGCGAAACCCTTTTTTGGAATGAGGCGCCCCGTTTGCAGCAGTCGCCACGCGCCGTCTGCCGGCCACGTTCGTTCCCGAAAAGAAAATTGGTCGAGCGGGATGCCGGTTCGTTGCAAGCGCACCTTGGCTGGATCACAACCAATCTCGAGCAACGCTTCTCCGAGCGATTCGGACCGAACCAGGATAAGCTCCGCTGCGGCCAGCATTTTCTTCGTCGCCGTGCGATAGGCCGGTTTCGCGAGATTGACCATTACGTCGGCACCATGGAAAGAAACGAGCACCGGCTTCGGCCACGCTCGAATGAGCGGAAGTAAGTGCACCGCGATATGGCCGAAATAGATGTGCAGCAACTGCGCATCGGCCTTTGTCAGCACAGCCCGCAACGCGCGCACCTCCCGCTGCGAAAGTTGCCATGGCCTATCGCGAATCTGGCGGAACCAGAGACGACGCAGAAAATGCGTGGCCGGTTTCGGAATCACCGTCACATCCGAGAACGGGAAACGCTCGGATTCCTCGCGCTTCTGCGCGATCACGATCGGGCGGAATGTTTCCAGGGCAGTGATCTGCCGGTAGATGTGCAACATCTCCGGTTTCAGAAAGGTCGCGCAATAACACGCGACCACTGGCCGTGTTGCCGGCAGAGCTGATGCGGCCGACTCGTGCGTCAATACCAGACGAGTTCGAACAGCTTTATTCCGTTCCACTTGCCGGGATAGCCCGGCTTGTAGGTCACGCTTTCCTCAGCCGTGCCGTAACGGCGTGGAGCGAGGGGGTTCAGCATCTGCAGAGGATTACCGCCGCGCAGCGCGCGCGGGACCACTCCGGTGACCTGTTCCCGGGTGAGCGGCACGCGACGTTCCCGAACCGGACGGCGGTTCGTTTCCGTACGCACCGCAAAATTATCGGCTGCGTGCGCCGTGATTGCGGCCAGGAAAAGAAGCGTGAAGAAGGTGTTTTTCATAGGAGGTTTCACGCGGCTTCCCGGCGCAAACTCTTGCCGGCCATCCAGTCGCAGCCCACAGTTATAGCGCGATGGACTATCTTGGGAAGGCTAGACGCGTGCTGGAGATCGAAATTTTTGAGATCCAACGGCTCCGCGACCGGCTGGATGACAATTTCACTCGGGCAGTGGAGCTGATTAAGGAGGCCGTCGAAACCCGTGGCAAAGTGGTTGTTCTGGGTGTCGG
>DASYVG010000194.1:0-2007 GCA_035937255.1 Chthoniobacterales bacterium
TTCGCGCATAAAACCGTGACCCGCGCCTTTGTAGATTACCGGCTCATACTTCTTGCCCGCCGCCTTCATGAGCTCTTCCGCTTTCGCGATCGTCGCGTTCACGCGCTCGTCGTTCTCGGCGTAAAAGCCGAAGACCGGGCACGGTATATTCGCGACCTTAGCCGGAGCATCGGGCGCGGTTCCGTAAAATGAATAGGCCGCCTTCAACTTCGGATTCTCATTTGCGTAATCGAAAGTCCATCCCCCGCCCCAGCAGAAACCGCAGACGGCCAGTGTTCCGTTAGAGGCGGGAATCTTCAGCGCGTAATCCGCCGCCGCGTCGAGATCCGCTTTCACCTGCTCCTTCGGCAGAGCGGAGATCGCTTTCACGGCGCCATCAACATCCGCGAACGTTTGGCCAGTCAGCAAATCGGGCGCGACCGCGATAACACCATTCTCCGCCAGCTGATCGCAGACGCCGCGCACCCAGTCTGTCAGGCCGAAGATTTCGTGAATGACGAGAACGACGGGCGCCTTTTCTTTCCGTTCCGGGTAAACGACGAACGCTTTGATGGTGCGGTCGCCCGACTTTACCTCCACCCACTCGCGATGGCGGGGCGAGTTGTTCAGCCTCGGCTTTGCCCAATCCTGCGCGAACGCCGATTCCACGATCACGCAAACCGCGAACACGAAGAGCAAGCGTCTCATAAAATGGAAACCATCGACCTCGGGCTTTCGGGGTCAGGCCGCAGCCGGTGTGACGCGATTCCCCCTCCACAGTCCATCAATGCTCCATCGGCCCGCGCCGTAGAAAAGGACAAACAAGAAGAACCAGCAATAGAATATGGCCAGCTCGCCGTGATTAGAGAACTGAGGTCCAGCGCTTGCGATTGGAATAAGTTTGGCTCCGGGATTGGGGGCTCCCGCCACGTGAAACATGAAGTAGGCCACAGCCATCTCGCCGCTTGAGATAAGTGCCGCGAGACGCGTCAGAAGACCAAAAGCAATCAGAAGTCCGCCCACGAGTTGAACCCAGCCACCGATCTGCATGATCGGCTTGTTTGAGCCGGGCATCCCGCCAAACATGCCGAGAACGAGCTGTGCGCCGTGACATGCGAACATCAGCCCAACTATCAGTCGCGTGATGCAATAAATCGGATCAGAATATCTGCCGAGGAAGTTCATGCACCGAGGCTGCCGAAACGCCCGCTCCCGGTCAAGGCAATCATATTTGCGCCCGGCAGCGGCGTTTTCTGGCGGACAAACTGTTTCATCCTTCGCGATGAAAATGCGCGCGAACTGATGACGGAATCGCGCCAACGCAAAGAGGCCGCGCCTTAGATGGCGACGATCGCGATCGCAGGAGGCGGCGCCGCTGGGTTTTTCGCGGTCATTCCCAGGCGCAAGACATTCTTTCGCTGAACGCCTTCCGAGGATAGCTGTCGAAGCACGTGTCTCAACCTGGAGTCCTTTGATTTCCGTCCGCCTCCTTTACCTTCCGTTACACTGACCTGCGCGCCTAATGGCCACCGTTCGCGTCGGCCTCCGGCCAGTTTTTACTCGATCCACCATGAGCCAATTCCTTCTCGCTATCCTCCTTGGTCTCGCCTTTTCTGCCGCGCCTGTCGTTGTCGCCGAGACCACGAGGTCAGATGCAAAGGCTTCGCCCTTTCCGCAGGAAGGCAGTGATCTCAAACCCGATCCCGCCGCGCATTTTGGCAAGCTTGATAATGGCCTGCGCTACGTCGTTCTGCCCAATCACGAACCGAAAGGCCGCGCCTCATTGCGCCTGCTCGTCCTCGCCGGCTCTTTGCAGGAAACCGACGATCAGCGCGGGCTCGCGCATTTTCTCGAGCACATGGCGTTCAACGGCAGCAAGCATTACGCCCCCGGGACGCTGGTGGAATTCTTCCAGCGGATGGGCATGAGCTTTGGCGGCGATATCAACGCCAACACCAGCTTCGACCGCACCCTCTACCTCCTCGAGCTCGCACATGCGGACGACGCCACCCTCGCCGAAGGCCTGCG
>DASYVG010000195.1:0-9446 GCA_035937255.1 Chthoniobacterales bacterium
CATGCGGTCAAGGCAGCGCGCATGGCATTGCGCCGGGCATCACCGGAAGGTAATGCCTCCGTCCAGGCCAGTGCCGCACGAGCATCGGTCAGCGCCCATTGGCGCGCCACGTTGACCACTGATTGATCACGCGCCGGACTAGCCGGTAACGCCGTGATGATGGACGCGACGCGCTGCGGATCTTTGTTGGCCCAGCTTCCTAAAATATTCTGCAGCGCATTGGTTCGCCCTTGTCCAGGCGGCAGAGTATTTGCCCAGGCATAAGCTGCTTCAGGATCCTGATTGGCCCAATTCGATCCAATTGCCTGCAAAGCCGTATCGCGACTCGAGCCAGGCGGAAGTTGTGCTGCCCGCTCCGCCGCCGCGCTCGGATCGCTCATCGTCCACTTGTTGAAAATCGGCCAGTACAGACTTTGCCGATTCCTTCCCGGCGGCAGATTCTGGAGAAACGCGAGAGCCGCGGCCGGATCCTTTTCCGCGAGGGATGAGACCACTGTTTGCATGGCCTGATCACGCGTGGGTCCAGCCGGAAGTTCCTGCACCCACGCACTCGCTGCGCTGGGATCGCGTTCCGCCCATCCACCCACCGCGCTGGTGAGAGCCCAATTACGTCCGGTGTCCTTCGGAATTGCCTGTGCGTAAGCCACCGCCGCGACATGATCGAATTCCGCCCAACGTCCGACGATCATCGGCATCAGCATGTTTTTTTCCTGCTGCTTCGGCAGTGTTTGCACAAAGGCGAGCACGTCGCGGACGTTATTTTCGTCGATCGCTTCCGCGAGCTTGTTAAACGTCGCGAAACTATGGCGACTGCCCGGGCGCAGCGTGGCCGCTTTGATCTCAGCCACAATCTGCTCAGCCGACGTCGCGCCCGTTGATTTCTGCGCCTTCGCGGGAGCCGGAACTGTTGTCGTCAGCGGCTCCGTCACCGTAGCCTCGGAAGCTGCGTTGACCCCGGACTCGCGCGGAAAGAATTTGGTTTCTGCGCGCGGAGAACTTACCCGCTGCGGGAAATTGTAGCGGCCAATCGCCAGGCCGAGGAGTAATGAACCAAGAGCGAGCAGGACCGGGGCGACGAATCGGTTCACGTGAACAATTTAGCTCGAAGGGGTTATATGTTCAAATGAACTTAGTTCAAATTTTGAGCGGCTAAATAATTTTCACCGGACATTCCGGCAGTGCTTTCAAAAAGGCGCGCCCATACGGTTTGGTGACGATCCGGTTGTCGAGAATCACGACGATCCCGCGATCACCCTTCGTCCGAATCAAGCGCCCAACGCCCTGCCGTAATTTCAGAATCGCTTCCGGCAGCGAGTATTCCGTGAAAGCGTCGCCGCCTCGTTCTTCGATCAACTCCAGTTTCGCTTCAATTAAGGGATGATCTGGAACCGCGAAAGGCAGACGCGTGATGATCACACTCGAGAGCGCGTCGCCGGGCACATCGACGCCCATCCAGAAGCTGTCCGTCCCAAATAGAACGCTGCGCGGTGTCGTGCGAAATTGATCGAGCAATTTTCCGCGCGGCATCCCCCGCCCCTGCACAAGCAGATTCATCGCTTGCTTCGCAAAAAATGGCTGCATCTCATCAGCCAGTTGCTGCATCGCTCGATAGCTCGTGAAAAGCACGAAGGCGCGGCCCTCCGTCTCCGTCACGAAATGCGAAACCCACTTGGCCAGCGCTTCGCCGTAGGCAGCGTGCCGTGGGTCCGGCATTTTCTGCACAACGAAAAGCTTCATTTGCGCGCGAAAATCGAACGGGCTGCCGAGTTGCAGCGCTTCCACCTCCTCCGCGCCGATCCGTCGCCGAAAGTAGGCAAGGTCAGCGCGCCCGACCGCGAGGGTTGCGCTCGTCATGACCGAACAGCAGCCGGCGCGGAAAATCATGTCACGCAGAACCGGCGCGACATCAATCGGGGCCGCGTTCAAACACAGAAACTGCGCCACTTTTCCGGTTCGTTCGATCCAGTAGACGTGCCCCTCCGCGCTCTGCTCCAGAAACGTCACAATCGTTTGGCGCGCTTCTGAAATTCGCCGCGCCAGCTCCTGCAACTCCGCCTTGAGGAATTCGTCTTCGGTGCGTCTTACCACCTCCACGATCCGCAGTTCCAGTCCAGCCAATCGGCCCGAGATTGTGTCCGGCACGTAATCACTGTTGCGGATCCGAACTTCGCGACCTTTCCGAAAATCGGTCCGCTCCTCGATGGCCCGGAAAAAATTATCGACGTCGTCGCTCAACCCGGCGGCGAGCGTCACGCCCGCGGCATCGCGGGTGATGGTAAAAAGACCTTTGCGCGTTTTCGCGTTGTAGAGCCGCTGGATCGTGGCCTTCAGTCCGTATTGCGTAACGGCGAAGCCGGTTTGCCGTGAGGCGACCTGCTCCAGCGTGTGCGCCTCATCGAAGATAATGAAATCATTCGGGAAGAGATAACCGCTTTCGCGGTGTGCCTGTTCCTCCACCCCGCCCAGGAGAATGAAAAGGAGAGTGTGATTAATGACGATCACCTGCGCGGCGTCCGCCATAATCCGCGCGCGCTGGTAAAAACAGCGCGCCCCGCAGCCCTTCTTCGTGCAGATATGCTCTTCGCTGCAGACCTGCGCCCACACTTTGGGATCGGGCTCGACTCCGAGGTCACTCAGAGAGCCGTCCACAGTCGTATTCGCCCAAGCAGAGAGTCGCGCGAGCTCCGCTTGTTCGGAGGTCGTAAAAAGTCCGGTGGCTTGTTGCTGTGCGCGCTCCAGACGTCGCGGGCAGAGATAATTTCCCCGTCCCTTTACGAGCGCGGCTTCGAACTCGACCGGCAACACCTTGCGCAGAATCGGGATGTCTTTATTAATCAACTGCTCCTGCAAATTGATCGTGTGCGTGCTGATGATTGCTTTCTTTCCCTGCTCCAGCGCATGCAGGATGGCCGGCACCAAATAAGCGATCGATTTGCCGACGCCCGTGCCGGCCTCGATCACGAGATGCCGCTCCTCCTCAAGGGAGTGCGCGACCGCCACCGCCATCGCCTGTTGTTCGGGCCGGTACTCGAAGTTACGGGCTTTCGCGAGCGAACCCGTGGGCGAAAAGAACTCGCGCACGTATGTGACGAAATCAGTTTCGAGAGAATCTCGGAGCGCGATCATGTAAAATTCGGTCTTGCCCTTTGCCGTTTCAGATTTTGTTTGAGGCGTGCAACGACTCCGCCCGCTGCGGCGGTGTCGATCAACTGCACGTTAGCTGAAACGCCGCCCACGACATCGAGATTCTGCCATGAGACTGCTTGATCGCTATGTGCTGCGGATGTTCTTCCAAGCCTACGCGTATTGCATCGCTGGTTTCATCTCAATCTGGCTGATCTTCGACATCAGCGATAATATCTCCACCTTCGTCGACGAACATTTTTCGGCGGCGCGGATGGTCAGATATTACCTGACTCAAATCCCGCAAATTCTGGTCATTCTCCTGCCGGTTTCTCTCCTCCTTGCGTTCCTCTTTTCATTGGGACGAATGTCGCGCTCGAACGAAATCGTTTCCATGCTAACCGCCGGCGTAAGCATTCCGCGCGTCTTGCGCCCGCTGATCGTGGCCGGACTGCTCACTACCTTCGCGAGTACCGCGTTAAATTATTCCCTCGCGCCTCACTCCGAGCAGGCGCGGCGTATGGCTTTCGAACGGACGGGAGCACGGAAGCAGCAATGGTTTACCGGTCAGATTTTTCGCAACCGCACGGACGAAAGGACCTGGTTCATCCAACGATTCCGGCCCGGTAGCGACGAATTCGAGAATGTTCAGGTATTGCAGCAGGATGCGCAGGATAACATCACGACGAGTTATCTCGCCGCGCGGGCGCTCTATCGGCCGGAAACGAAGGAGTGGGATTTGCGCGACGCAAAAGTCGTCAACTACGACGCGCCCGGAAACATTGTGAAAGAAGAGACGTGGCCGGCGCTCACGATCAAACATTGGAGCGAAACACCCTACCGCCTCGCCAGCGCCAATGTGCGCGCGGAGTTCCTCAGCGTCCCGGAGTTACGCAAATACATTCAATCGAACTCCGACTTTCCGCGCACCTTGCTGGCACCGTTCTTCACGCATCTCCAATATCGTTGGGCGCTTCCCTGGACGTGTCTGGTCGTTGTTTTTATCGCAGCTCCGCTCGGCATCGGGTTTTCGCGTCGGGGCGTGCTCTCGAGCGTCGCCACCTCGATTATTCTTGTATTCTCGATGAATTTTTTGACGCATTTCTTTCTGGCGCTCGGCGAAGGAGATCGCGCCGCGCCCTGGCTCGCGGCCTGGACTCCGAACGTCATTTTTGCCGCGATCGGTCTTTACCTGCTGTTCCTGCGCGCAACGAATCGCGAAGGGCTTGGCTTTCGGCCATGGCGGGCGCGTCGTATACTGGCGCGATGACTGCCCTCCCTAATGATTGGCCGATAAAGCATCGCGCCGAACTTTGCGCGGTGACGCAGCGCCCCTTCGCGCCCCGCGAACAATTTTACACACTGCTCTTCCGCGAGGGCGAAGGCTTCCGCCGCGAGGATTTGAGCGAAGAGGCATGGTCGTCGCGGAACGAGAATATACGGCCATTTTCTTTTTGGAGGAGTCGCTACGAGGCGACTCCGCCAGCGCCTCCCGAACCGCTCGCCAAAGAAAGCGCAGAGGATCTCTTGCGCCGCCTCCTGATCGACAATGATGGAACGCACGCAAATGCCTGTTACGTGCTGGCGGCGATGCTGGAGCGGAAACGAGTGCTGAAGCAAATCGATACGAAAGATGCGGCCGACGGACGCGTGCTCATCTATGAGCAGATCGAAAATGGCGACGTCTTCCTCGTGCGCGATCCGAAATTGCGACTCGACGAAGTGGGTTCCGTGCAAAGCGAGGTCGCCACGCTCCTGCACCAGGCGGCGCTCGCGGGAGCCAACGCCTCGTCCGGAACATGAGCACACTTCTGCCCTGGTTTTCCAGGAAACTTTTCCCGCTCTACCTCGCGCCCATGGCTGGGGTTTCGGACAAAATCTTCCGGCAACTCTGCAAGGAACTCGGCGCCGACGTTCTGGTGACTGAATTCGTTTCGGCCGAGGGCATTTTCAGACGCAACCAAAGAACGGCTGATTACCTCGATTTCGATGCATGTGAGCGCCCGATTGGCGTGCAGCTTTTTGGCGGCGACGCCGGCCACATGGCCGAGGCGGCACGTCAGGTAGTGGAATGGGTGCAACCGGATTTTATCGACCTGAACTTTGGCTGTCCGGTGAACAAGGTCGTGGCCAAGAATGGCGGCTCTGCTCTTTTAAAGGACTGTCCGACTCTCGCCGCAGTCTCGGCCGCCGTCATCGCAGCGGTCGCGCCGCTACCCGTGACCGCGAAGATCCGCATCGGATGGGATGCGGAATCCATCAATGCCGTTCGTGTGGCGCGGCTGTTGGAGGACACGGGAATCACAGCGATCGCGGTGCACGGACGCACGCGGGCCCAGGGTTATTCCGGTGAGGCGGATTGGAATGTAATCGCTGCCGTCGCCGCCGCCGTTGCGATTCCGGTGATCGGCAATGGCGACCTCGCCAGCGCGAGCGACGTAGTTCGACGCCGCCACGAAAGCGGGATCGCGGGCGCGATGATTGGGCGCGCCGCCATGACATCTCCGTGGATTTTCCAGCAGGTTAGACATTATCTCGAAACCGGGGAAGTGCTGCCGCCACCGGAGCCGGCCGCGCGTTGGGCGCTTATTCAGCGCCATTGCGAACTTGCCGTGCAGGAATGGGGAAATGAAGACCAGGCGATCCGATCGATGCGCGCCCGTTTGATGGCCTATTCGAAGGGATTGCCGCGCAGCAAAGAGCTTCGCGAAAAATTCCAGCATGTCGCCTCGCTGGCCGCCGTCGCCGAGATCACGCACGACAATCTTCAGTTTTGTCTGCAGACGGCATAGGGACTCGGACGATTGACCGCTCTGATCATGCATCTAACGTCTCTTGTGCCCGCGCCCCCGCTCTCAACGGCCCCGCTGAACGTAAAGCTCGGCAACGAGCGGCTGATCAAAGTTACCGAAAGTGCTTCTCGCAAGTTGACTGCGCTGCTGGAGAAACAGGGACGTGCGCACGGCGCGCTGCGGGTCGCGGTGATCGGCGGCGGGTGCTCGGGCCTGCAATACAAAATGGACCTCGTGGATGGTCCCGCGAATCGCGACATTATGGTGCAGTCCTTGAATGTGCGCGTGGTAGTTGATCCCAAAAGCGCGCTTTTTGTGAGCGGGTCGTTGCTCGATTTCAGTGACGATCTACAGAAGGGCGGATTTAAGGTAACTAATCCCAATGCGGTCGCGCACTGCTCCTGCGGCGAAAGTTTCGCTGCATGACCGATTACTTCGCGCTTCTCGACCTGCCGCGGCGTCCGTGGCTGGACGAGGAGGAAGTGAAGCGTCAATTTCATTCGTTTAGCCGAACGCTGCACCCCGACGCGCAGAACAATCGGATACCGGTCGCTGTCGAGACGCCTTCCTTCCACGATTTAAATGAAGCGTACGGCGTGCTCCGTGACCCAAGACAACGGCTGCGACATTTTCTGGCGTTGGTAGAAGGACCAACAGTCGGCGCGATGGCGGGCGAACTGCAGGATCTGTTTGCGTCCATCTGCGAAGTAATGCACGCCGCCGACCGCTTATTGGAGCGGCACGCTGCGACCCAAGGCGTGCTGGCGCGGTCGTTGTTAAAAGCGGAGACAGTTAAAATAGAGAGTGCGATCGGTTCCACATTGAAACAACTGAACGAACTCTACCAGCAGGCTCTCAGTGAAGTACAGAAAGCAGACGCACGATCGACTTCCGATAATCCGCCAGACCTCACGGCGCTCGCTCAGATCAATTTGAACCTGACGTTTCTGGTCCGCTGGCTCACGCAACTCGAAGAGAAGAAATTCTTGCTTTCAAACGTGTAGGGGATCTGTTCATTTGAACTTGCAACCTCTTTCGTCTTACGGAGACTGAATTGTGCTGACCGATCGACAGCGCCAAGTGCTGGAGTTCATCCAAAGCGAACAGCGCGAGCGCGGCGTGACGCCCAGCACACGGGAAATCCAGCAGCACTTCGGCTTCGCCAGCCAGACTTCGGTGATGCAATACCTCGACGCGCTCGAGCGTAAAGGATTCTTAAACCGGCACGCCCGGAAAGCGCGCGCCTTGATCACTCCTGTTCAGAAGGTCCGGATCGCTGATATTCCGATTTACGGGCAGATCCCCGCTGGGATGGCGGCGCTGACAGAGCAGACCATCGAGGGCCATGTCTCGCTGGACGCCAAATCTGTGAATGCTTCAAAAAACGGACGCACTTTCGCGCTCCGCGTTCGCGGTGAATCCATGATTGATGCGCATATCCTGGATGGCGACATCGTCATTCTGGAAGACCGAAAAGACGTCCAAAACGGAGACATTGTCGCGGCCCTGATCGACGGGGAAACGACGTTGAAGCGATATGTGACTGAGCATGGCCGCCCATATTTGAAGGCGGAGAATCCACTTTTTCCTAATCTCGTTCCTGCGCGTGAACTGCGAGTGCAAGGGGTCATGGTATCCCTCATGCGACGGCATACGGTGATTCCACGCCGCAAGCGGGGCTTAAACGTTCATTTGAACGTATCATAAGCCGTGCCATGCTCCAGGCATGGGCGCGCATAGCAAGATTGATGACTCACCTCCCGGTTCGTCCCCCTTTCGGGCCGCCCGTCGATGTCGCTCGGCTTCCGCCGGCTCAATTGTCGATCTTCGTCATCTGCTTGCGGAACGCTTTCCCCAGGTCGCGTTGACGGGCAGTGCAAAAGTGAGCACTGGATTGCCCGCCTTCGATCATGCGCTGGAAGGCGGATTGCCGAAAGGAGCGATCATTGAATTAACCAGCTCTACGCACAGCGCCGGGACTGCCTTATTGATATATCTTCTGCTCCATCATGCCTGTCAGCACGGGCAGTTCATCGCGTTGATTGATGGCCGCGATTCTTTTGACCCGCAACCGCTCGGCTATCGGCGCCTGCGCAGTTTACTTTGGGTGCGTTGCACAAAAGCGATGGAAGCGGTCAAAGCAGCGGACCTGCTTTTACGCGACGGGAACTTCCCCGTGGTGATTCTCGATCTTGTCCTGAACGCACCTAAGGAACTGCAAAAAATCCCGCAAACCAGCTGGTACCGCTTGCAACGTTTAATCGAGCCTGCGCCGACTGCGTTCCTTGTCCTTACCCGCCACAGCATGATCAGCAGCGCGCAATGGAAGCTCATGCTCAAGAACGCCTGGCAACTGGCTGATTTGCAACGTGAGGAAACGGCCTCGCAGCTGCAAATCCATGTGCAACGAATTCACGGTGGAGGACGACAGGAGTTCGCGATGGCGGAGGCAAGCTGATGTTTGCGACGATCTACTTGCCAAATTTTTATCTGCAAGCGGCGTTACGTCATCAAGCAGAGCGGCACGAAGCGCCGGTCGCGTTGATTGACGGCACCGAAACCAGGGCCGTGATCATGCAGCTCAACGCCGCCGCAATTGAGGCTGGCGTTGCCATCGGCATGACGCCAAGTCAGGGGCTTGCGCGCTGTCTCGCTCTTCTTGTGAAAACGCGTGTGCCCGCTCAGGAAGACGCCCTGAGCGATGTCCTTCTGCAATACTCTTCCTCCCTCTCGCCTTACCTGGAGGCGACGGCTCCAGGCGTCTGCACAATTCAATTCACCCACCCAAAAAATGCGGCCCGCGTTGTGGCACGCGTTGTCTCTGAACTAGCGGAATCTGAAGTCGTCGCCCAAGCCGGGCTCGCCGAGACACCGGAGACAAGCTTGCTGGCAGCTCATCTGGCGACGCCAGTCCTCGAGGTCGGCAACGCCAAAGATTTTCTCGCGCCGCTGCCGATTGAAACGCTCCTCCTCGGCTAACGAGTGTCAGCTCGAACTGACACTGGGGCTCGCTCGATGAAAACGCGATAGACGAAGCCGCCGGCAGCTCCGCCCAGAAGCGAGTTGCGCGCGCAGCGGGGTGAAGAAGATGCCGCAACCTGGCCCAGCGATGAAAAAGACCACCGTGTACTTTGTTTGCAGCGCGAGGCCGATGACGACGCCGACGGCAATCCACCATCTTTGATCACCCGACCGAATGAGGCGGGTGACGAAGTACGCCAGCAGGACGAAGCAGAGATAGTCGAACGACACGTATTGAAAAAGGGAACTTGCTCCGATCGAGATCGGCGCGATGGCCGCCGCCGCAGCAGCTACCAGAACGGCCCCGCGATGGCCGCCGAGGTTGCGCGCTATCAGGCCGGGTTTGATCAGGGCAATGCTCTGTGCCATGGCCGCAAAAAACCGGAAACCAGCCAGTGAAGGACCGAAGAGCGCAAAGAGCGATTCGGCCGACGAAAGGTGTCAGAGGGGGATAAGCGACGTAGCCCAATCGAGATGACGCGCATCATCGAGCGTCGCTAACTCGTCGCG
>DASYVG010000196.1:0-3440 GCA_035937255.1 Chthoniobacterales bacterium
ACCTTGGTTTGGCTGATGTGATCCCGCTGGAGTGTCTGGCGGACGCAAATCTCGTTCTGCGCCTACAGTCGCATGACAAGCAAGGCGGCGAAGTTCATCTGTTCGGAGGACAAATCACGCACGCGGCCACGACGGGAGCAAGAGGACCGGAAGCGTTGCGGGAAATGCTGGGGTGGCGCAGACCGCAATTCAAAATCGACGAGCGCCCCGCCGATGCCCCGCGATCTATCCAAGGGCCTTGGAGCGCGATTCTGATCGAGCAGTTGCGCTACGCGCTCGAGACGAAATCGGCTGAAACAGCGCTCCCCTCCATTCCGCTGTCTACAGCGAAGAAGAACGGTAAAACGATTCTCGTGATCGATGACACGGAGATGCTCCTGATCTTCGTCGAGGATATTCTCGCCACCGCGCAACCCGACTTTCAGATTACAACCGCAAGCAACGGCACCGAAGGTTTGCGCGAGGCAGAAGCGAAGCAGCCCGATCTGATCTTGATGGACTACAGCCTGCCCGATTTGAACGGCGATCAGGTCTGCGAACGATTGCTCCAGCGAGAAACCACCTCGGCTCTACCCGTGGTAATGATGTCGGGTCATGTTTTGGAGATGGAAGCGGCCGCGCGTCGTCTGGAAAATATTGTCGCGACAATTGCCAAGCCCTTCTTCTCCGCGGAATTGCTCGCGCTCGTCCAAGAAACGTTAGCGCGACCGCGCCGAAAGCCGCGCGTCGTGCAACCGGCGGTGCAGTTGTCCGAGGAAAAAAAGCGGGACCCGAAAGCGAAAGTTGAAACGTCTGCTTCAGTGTCAACGCGCAACAAGAAGCCGGCTTCACCGGCGACCGTCGCGCCGGTGCCAATGCTGAAAGAACGTGTCCCGCCCGAGGCCGCCGCGCCGGTTTGGATCCCGCCAGCTACAGCCACGAGCACACCGGTCCCTGCGACTGCTCCGACAGCAATCAAAGTCGTTCTTCCGGAGCAGTCTTTCCCGTTGAGCGAACCGCCAGTGATTCTGCCGCCGGCGGCGCCGTCGTTGCCGCGAGAACCCCCACCGTCGGTTCCCGCGAGCCGGACAGGACGCCCAGTCACGCCGGCGAGCGTCACGGCTGGGCGTGAGAGCGAAGTTTTGCTCGGGCTTCCACTGGAAGTCATCTCGATGGAGTTCACATCGGCGCTTAAGATCGGCGCAATCCGGGCCCGCCCATCTTCGCGCGTGGTCGCATTGCATCTCCGCTCCCCGGCGTTACGCGAGCGCTTGAATGGCGGATCTGATTTTGAACTTGTGAGCGTCGATCTCGATGCGGAGGGACGAGTTGAAACGGTTCGACTTTCCCCGGCCCGACAGCAGGTGGAACCTTTCCTGACTGGAGCCAAACTCCAGGTTGCGGACGTATTCGTGCCGCGCTCTTCCGAAGCCCGCGTCCACCTCACTCCCACCGCGGTTGCCCCAATGAGGATGCAATTGCGCGCGCGCCTGGAACTGACCGGCGTGGAGCTTTCTCCGACCTTCCAGCTCGCTCAGCTGATTCTAAAGGCGACCGGGGAAAGCGTCAGGGTCAGCCTCGATTCCAATGCAGGCGAAAATGAAGGCGCTATTTTTCAATCAGCCACCGTTCGATTAGATAGCGACGCACAGATTGCCGAAATCCTGCTCGATCCCAACGCGTAATTGATCGGTGCGGGAGTCTCTGTCTGCAGCGTTAGGCAGCCTTACGGTCTCGCAAGAATTTCTCCAGCTCATCTACCCCGAAGCTCGGCAGAACGGCGCCGTCCCAGACCAGCGTCGGTGTGCGTGTTTGGCCGGAGACCTCCCGCAGTTTCTGCATCAACGCGTCGTCCCCGCGAACGTCGACTGTCTCATAGGCAATCTGATGTTCGTCCAGGTAATCCGTGGCCGCCTTGCAATAAGGGCAGCCCGTTTTGACGTAAAGCGTCGGTGCGTTCACACAAGCCATATTCGTGCGCGCCGTCGCGCATGGCTGTTCGCGTAGCCTCAGTTTAGACCGAGCGCGGCGAAGGTCGCGTCAACGTGCCGGAAGTGGATCTCCATCGAACAGAGTGCGTCGATTTCAGCGGTGCTAAGACTGGCGGCAATCTGCGGCTCTGCCTTCGCATTCTCCGCAAACGACCGATCGCCCTTCCAGGTTTTCATGGCCGCGCGTTGCACCGCTTCATAGGCGTCCTTCCGATCAGCGCCGGCGCGGGTGAGCGCGAGCAGGACTGATTGACTGCAATAGAGACCTTTCGTCAGATCGAGATTGCGCTGCATGTTTTCCGGATAAACTTGCAGACCTTCCACGAGCTCTCGCAATTTCACGAGCATGTAATCCAGCAGTGTGCACGAGTCCGGCAAAATGATGCGCTCGGCACTCGAATGACTAATGTCCCGCTCGTGCCACAAGGCGACGTTCTCCAGGGCGACGACCGCATTGCCGCGCACCACGCGGGCGAGGCCGCTCAGCCGTTCGCCCGTGATCGGGTTCCGTTTGTGCGGCATGGCCGAGCTGCCTTTTTGCTCGTCGCCGAAAAATTCTTCCACTTCCAGGACTTCCGTCCGCTGCAAATGCCGGAACTCCGTCGCCCATCGATCGATGCTCGAAGCGATCAGGGCCAGCGTGCTGCAGAACTCCGCGTGACGATCGCGCTGGATGATTTGCGTCGAGATCATGGCCGGTTTTAGCCCGAGTTTCGCACAAACCGATCGCTCAACCGCCGGATCGAGATGCGCGTGTGTGCCGACCGCGCCGCTCAGTTTACCGACTCGAATCCGTTCCGAGGTTTGCGAGAGGCGTTCCTGCGCCCGTCCGAATTCGTCGAACATCAGGGCTAATTTGAGACCGAAAGTGATCGGCTCCGCGTGAATGCCGTGGCTTCGTCCGATCATGGGCGTCCGCTTGTAGCGGCGAGCCTGAACGGCAACTGCGTTTTGCAATTCCTCCAAGTCCCGGGCGAGAATTCGCGCCGCCTCAGTCAATTGCACTGCCAGCGTGGTATCGAGAATGTCCGAAGACGTGAGACCCTGGTGCATCCACCGCGCCGCCGGACCGACGGAGGCGGCCACGTTTTCCAGAAACGCGATCACGTCGTGATTGGTGCGCTTCTCGATTTCGGCGATCTCCGCGACGGAAAAGCGTGCGCGTGCGCGAATTTGAGCGGCGTCCTCTTTCGGGATCAGACCCAGATCCGCCATCGCTTCGCACGCTGCAATCTCGATCTCGAGCCAGATTTCAAGTTTCCGCTGCTCCGACCAGAGTTCGCGCATCGGAGCTCGTGAATAGCGATCGATCACGGCGGGAAGATAAAAGCCGTGCGCGCCAGCGGAAAGCGTTTTATGCCGAAAAACAAAAAGTCACATCGCCGGAGAACCGACGATGCGACCTTTGGAAAATTCTTTTTAGGTGTCTGCTTAGCAGACGCGAGCACGCGTGAAGCGACCGTTATTCTC
>DASYVG010000197.1:0-2151 GCA_035937255.1 Chthoniobacterales bacterium
AGGAATTCTCCAAGGGCGGCGCGAACGCGGAAGGCAATGAAAAGGCCGCGTCACTAATCAACGCTTATAACACGTCGACTATGCAGTGGATCCTGAGAAATTATCCTACCGAAAGCATTTGGTCACTGCAGCATTCCTTTGACGCGAAACGGCATCGCATCGGCAGAAAAGAAGTTTCCCTGAACGACATCGAGAAAGGAACGCTCGTGCCGCAGCTTGGTTACAAAGCGCATGCGGTTCTGGTATGCGCGGCGAGGAGCTGTCCGCCGCTGCGTCGCGGCGCCTACACGGCCGGTGAGTTGGATGGGCAGATCGATAACGCCTATGTCCGATGGCTGAGCCGAACCGACCTCAACGAGTTTCATCCCGACAGAAGTGCGGTGAAAGTTTCGAGTCTTTTTAAGGGGTACAAGCAGGATTTCGAGAAAGCGGGCGGCACGCCGAAGATCTTCGCCCGATATGCTCCGGCGGCAGATCGCGCGTTTTTGCGCAAGCCGGGCTACGAAGTGAAATTCAAGTCATACAATTGGGGCCTGAACGACCAGGGCGGACACGGACGTCTCTACACAGCGCCTCAGCTGCTGCTCGACAAACTCTCGAAAAACAGCTGATTGGATCAGGATTTGACCGCGCTGCTCTGCGAAAACTGAATCTATGGGGCTCGCGGACTTTTCGAGTGTCTAGTGCCTCATGGTTTCCGACACCCGGTCTCCTGCTCCGCGAACGTCAGACTCGGTGTCAGTTATCATCCCGACGTGTGACGACGCGGCGGAGCTGGCGCGCTGCCTGAGGCAACTCCGACCTGCGGAGGACGAAGTTATCGTAGTGGATGCAAGCAGCGATGGCGCGACCAGAGCCGTTGCGGAAAGCGCGGGTTGTCAGGTGATCCGCAGTCGACACCGGCATCGCGCACGGCAAATGAATCTCGGCGCCTCCGTTGCCACCGGCGCAATTTTTCTCTTTCTCCACGCGGACACGGATCTTCCGTGGGGAGCGATCGAGAAAATCAGAGCGGTGATGAAAGACCCGGATGTTGTTGGCGGTGCTTTCGCGCGCAAATATAAGTCGCGCTCGCTCTTTCTCGCGGTCACCTGCTGGCTGGCGAAATGGCGCGGCCGCTTCTTCGGCTGGTATCTTGGCGACCAGGCAATGTTTGTTCGGCGCGAAGGTTTCGATGCGTTGCACGGTTACAACGATTTTTCACTGTTCGAGGATCTCGATTTTTCCCGGCGCCTGCGCGGACTCGGGAAGACCGTCAGTTTACTTCCCGCGGTCGTTTCCTCCGCGCGCCGATTTGAGCGGCGCGGCCCATTCGCGACGACGCTCGACGACGTCAATTTGACGCGCCGCTATCTCGCAGGTGCCGATCCGAATCTGCTCGGGTCACAGCGGTGTGATCTGCGTGGAGAACGCGGAGGACTGTTTCTGCGGAAACATCCCCGATGAAAAAAGGCGAGGGGACTTACAACCTGGTCGTCATCGGAGCTGGCACCGCCGGATTGGTGACCGCAGCCGGCGCAGTGGCGCTCGGGGCACGTGTCGCTCTGATCGAACGGCACAGAATGGGCGGCGACTGTTTGAACTTCGGCTGCGTCCCGAGTAAGGCGCTGATTAGCTCCGCGCGGCTGTTGCAACGCATTCGCGACGCGAAGAAATGGGGAATCGAGGGGGCAAGGGCGGGCAATTCGTTCGCGACAATCTTCGCCTCCATGCGCGCGCAACGAGCAGAACTGGCACCGCATGATTCTGCCGAGCGATTCGAATCACTCGGCGTGGATGTATTTCTCGGAGAAGCGAGCTTCGTTTCTCCGGAAGAAGTGGTTGTGCAAGGGCAAAAACTGCGCGCGAAAAACTTTGTCATCGCTACCGGAACACGGGCGGCATTGCCGCGGATCGAAGGTTTAGGAGGCATCCGCTATTTCACGAACGAAACGATTTTCGATGAGCTGGTCGAAAAGCCGGATGCAATGCTCGTCCTCGGCGGCGGACCGATCGGCTGCGAACTAGCACAGGCCTTCTCCCGGCTCGGCGTCGAGGTCACGATCCTGCAGCACGGTCCCCGCCTCTTGGACAAAGAAGATCACTCAGTAAGCGACTTTGCTCGCGAGAGGCTCGAGGCGAATGGTGTGAAAGTTTTGACCGGCGGAGCGC